>JAFOJB010000552.1 GCA_017420455.1 Blautia sp. | reverse complement strand
GCCATCCTGGACAATGCCGCCATGGATTCTCCCTGAGAGCCCGTGGTGATCAGCACCACCTGCTCGTCCGGATAGTTTTTCACCATGTCCAGGTCCACCAGTGTCTGATCCGGAATGCGAAGATAGCCCAGCTCGGCAGCGGTGGAAATGACATTCACCATGCTGCGGCCCTCGACGGCTACCTTTCTTCCGTAACGGTAGGCGGTGTTGATGATCTGCTGTACCCTGTCGACATTGGAGGCAAAGGTAGCGATAATGATCCGGGAAGAACGATGTTCGTTAAACAGGTTGTCAAAGACCCTGCCCACGGTTTTCTCGGACATGGTAAAGCCCTGTCTTTCAGCGTTGGTGCTGTCGCACATAAGGGCAAGCACACCCTTTTTCCCGATCTCCGCAAAGCGCTGCAGATCGATGGCGTCCCCGAAGACCGGGGTATAATCCACCTTGAAATCCCCCGTATGTACCACGATGCCCGCCGGGGAATAGATGGCCAGGGCGGAGGCATCCTGAATACTGTGGTTTGTCTTGATAAACTCTATGGCGAAGTCCCCAAGGTTGATCACCTGGCCGTGCTTTACCTCCTTAAGCTTCGTGGTCTTCTCCAGATTGTGCTCCCGGAGCTTATTGGAGATCAGGGCCAGGGTAAGCTTTGTGGAGTAGATGGGAACATTCACGTCCCGGAGCACATAGGGAAGGGCTCCGATATGATCCTCATGTCCATGGGTAATGACAAACCCCTTTACCTTGGAAAGATTCTCCTTCAGGTAGGTAACGTCCGGAATGACCAGGTCGATGCCCAGCATGTCGTCCTCCGGGAAGGAAAGACCGCAGTCCACTACCACGATGCTTTCGCCGTATTCAAAGGCGGTGATATTCAGACCGATCTGCTCCAGCCCTCCCAGAGGGATGATTTTCAGCTTTCCGCCCTTTTTGCCTTTTTTTGTCTGGACTCCTGCAAGGGAATCCGGCTTCTGCAGAGTTTTCTTTTCTACAGGCTTTATGAACTCCAGAAGGCCTGCCGTATCCTTAAGGCCTGTGCTCTTTTTCTGCTTCGCGTTCTTCTTCGGCTTTGTATTTGCCTTTTTACCGGAAAGAGCCAGGACATTCGTTTCCCTTTCCTGCGCCGGTTCCGGCTTCTTTGCGTTTATATGGCCTCTGGAATGTGTCCCTGCCGCTTTGGAAACTGTCTGCCTGGCCCCTGCCTGTTTCTTCGCCTGCGCCTTCATCTCCTCGGCGCCTTTCCCGGCATTTTTCTTTGCCGCTCCACGGCGGAACTTTCTGGATGTATTCTTATTTATCTCCTCAGACCCGGAAGATACTGCTCCCTGCCTGTTCTTTTTTTCACTGCTCAAATTATTCCTCCAAATCACTCCTCCAGGCTGGCCTCCTCGGACATGAGCTCCTGAAACACCCTGAATACGGCGTTCAGTTCTTTCTCGTCCTCAACCATCTCATAGCAGGCGTCCTCGCTCTCCGGTTCTGAAATATCTTTCTTAATATACGCGGAAGCCTCGTCCTCCATGGAATCCGATACCAGAAGGTAAGATACTCCGCCAATGACCGTCTGCTCTTCTACAAAAAACGTTTCTTTCGTTCCATCATCCAACCTGAATTCTGTTTTTTCCATTTTTCTTCTCTCTTCTTTTTCTTCCTGTCAGAGATTTCTTTCCTGCTGCCAGGGATTTCTTTCCTGCTGTCAGGGATTTCTTTCCTGCAGTCTGTACGGCTTTCCAGGCCCCGCCGTAATGCGTTTCCCCACGTTCAGGGTGCCTTATGTCTCTTTCATTCTCTCACTGTCCAGATAACCCTGCAGGATCAGGACCGCTGCCATCTGATCGATATGTTCCTTTCTGTTTTCCCGGCGGACATCCCCTTCGATCAGAATCCTCTCTGCTTCCATGGTGGTAAGGCGTTCATCCCACATGACAACAGGCAGGCCTGTCCGTCTCTCCAGAGCATCTTTGAACTCCAGAGACTTTAAGGCCCGCTCTCCGATGGTATTATTCATATTTTTGGGATATCCCAGAACGATCCTGGAAACCCCATAGGAAGAAATGATCTCCTCGATCCTGGCCAGGGTCTTCCGCAGATGGTTTTCCTGCGTCCGCCAGATGGTCTCTACTCCCTGGGCCGTGATGCAAAGGGGATCGCTGACCGCCACTCCCACTGTCTTTGAGCCGTAGTCCAGCCCCAGTATTCTTTCCAACATCTTTCTATCATCTTTCTGTCATATTCCCATCATCGATCTGTCATCGACCGGCGATCCATCTGCTCTCGATCCGCCATCGGCCTGTCATCTTTCCCAGCAGCGGTTTTTGATATATTCATTCAGAAGCTCTTCCACGAGCTCATCCCGTTCTACCTTCATGATCATGCTTCTGGCCCCTTTGTGGCTGGTAATGTAGGTGGGGTCCCCCGACATGACATAACCCACGATCTGATTGACGGGATTGTAACCCTTTTCCTCCATTGCATTGTAGACCAGCTTCAGTACTTCCTTGACCTCCAGCTCTGTCTCCGGTTTTGTCCGGAAAAACTGTGTATTTCCGAAATCATTTTCTGCCATTTCATCACTTCCTTTTCTGGTAATATTCAGGAACCGGCGCTCCTGTTCTGCACATTTTCCCGTGCATACAGTCAGTATTTATTATATGTTACTTTTCTCCAAAATACAACGGTTATTTCCTTCCAGAATATGCGGTATCAGGATTTTTTCCGGTACAACCTCCACAAGATCATTGACCTTCAGGGAGGGATCCGCCTCCAGGGCGACCCTGACATATTCCCTGCTGTGTCCTGTAAAAAAGGTTCTTCCGCCAATCTCCAGGGTCTCCTCCAGAAGGACTGAAAGCCTTCTTCCGATCATCTGTTCCTCGTACTGGGCGGATCTTTGCCCGTTCAGCTCCAGCAGAATGTCGCTTCTGTTTTTTCTGATCTGCTCCGGAACCTGGTCCGCCATCGCTGCAGCCCTGGTGCCGGCCCGGCGGGAATACTGAAAGATATGGGTTTCATAAAACTCCATATCCGCGACAAATTTCCTGGAGATCTCGAAGTCCTCTTCGGTCTCTCCCGGAAAGCCCACGATCACATCGGTGGTAAGGGCCGGCCTGTCGAAATATTTCCGGAGCAGGGCGCATTTCTGCGCGTATTCCTCTGCCCGGTACCTGCGGTTCATGCGCTCCAGGGTCCTGTCGCACCCGCTCTGGAGAGAAAGGTGGAAATGGGGACACAGTTTTTCCAGAGAGGAAATCTGCCGCACGAAATCCTCTGTAATGATTCCCGGTTCCAGGGAACCCAGGCGGATCCGCCATATTCCGGGAATCTGGTGCACCGCCTTGATGAGGGAGAGAAGATCCTGCTTTTTCTCCTCCGGAAAATCCACCCCGTAGGAGCTTAAGTGGATCCCCGTCAGCACCACCTCTTTATATCCGGCCCGGGACAAAGCTTCAATCTCAGAAAGGATATCCGAAAGCTCCCGGCTTCGCACTCTCCCCCTGGCATAGGGAATGATGCAGTAGGTGCAGAACTGATTGCAGCCATCCTGAACCTTGACAAAGCAGCGGACACGCTCTGCGGTCTTTTCAATGGCCATCTGTTCATATTCCCTTGTCTGCGCGATGCGGATCACCCTTGACAAAGGCTCAGCCCTTTTCATGGACCGGTCTTTTTCCTGTCTGGTCCTTTCAAACTCTTCCAGGGCTTCCAGAAGATCCTTCTTCCGGTTGTTTCCCAGGATGATATCTGCCGCCGTATCCTCCTTCACCGCTTCCGGAGCAGTCTGTACATAACAGCCTGCGGCCACCACTATGGCGTCCGGATTCATCTTCTTCGCCTTGTGAAGCATCTGCCGTGATTTTCTGTCCGCAATATTGGTCACGCTGCAGGTATTGATCACGTATACATCCGCTCCCGGCTCAAAGGGAACGATCTCGTACCCAGCTTTTTCCAGAAGCTCCTGCATGGCCTCCGACTCGTAGGCATTCACCTTGCATCCGAGATTATGGATCGCCGCTTTTCTGCTCATTTTATTTTCCTTTCGTTACAGTTCACGGCCTCACCGGCCGGGGACAGATGTGTTTTCAG
>JAFOJB010000551.1 GCA_017420455.1 Blautia sp. | reverse complement strand
GGAAGGCGTTTCCTGTAAAGAACCGCTGCATAAGGATTTTTCACTGGAAGGCGTTTCCTGTAAAGAACCGCTGCATAAGTTCTTCTTACCGGATCATGTGAAATGAACAACAAAAAAGCTGTGAAGATGCAAAGCCCCGTGGCTTTCTCTTCACAGCTTTTTTATTGTTTACAGTATTCAGCGATTCCCGGGTCTTCCCGGGTCTTTCACAGTCATCCCAGGCGGTTCAGCACTTCCCGGTCTTCCCCCGCAGGAGTGATCGACGGCCTTCCCGGGTCTTTTCTCCTGTCATCCCAGTCTGTTCAGCACTTCACGGACTTCGCCTACAGGGATGATCTCCAGCTTTTCACGCACTTCTTCTGCTACATCCTTCAGATCCTCTGTATTTTCCAAGGGGATAAACACCTTGGAAATGCCGGCTCTCTGGGCAGCCATCAGCTTCTCCGGAAGTCCGCCGATGGGCTTTACCACACCGCGAAGCGAAACCTCTCCGGTCATCGCAAAGGAAGGATCTACCGCATGGTCGTTGACCAGCGAGCTGATTGCCGTCGTGAGGGCAATTCCGGCAGAAGGCCCATCCTTGGGCGTCGCTCCGTCCGGTACATGGATATGAAGATCATTCTTCTCGAACACATCCGCCTTCTCGGGATACATGGACTTCACCAGACTCACCGCAATCTGCGCGGATTCCTTCATCACATCCCCCAGCTGGCCCGTGAGGATGATCTTTCCGCTTCCTTTGGTAAACATGGTTTCGATAAACAGGATTTCCCCGCCTGCGCTGGTCCATGCCAGCCCTGTCACCACACCTGGCTTATTGTCTCCCAGGATATGCTCGTGATGGACCGGCTTCATATCCAGCAGCTCCTTCACCTGCTCCTTCGCCACATGTACAGACTCCTCTTCTCCTTTTACCAGCCTGACTGCCGCGGCCCTGCAGAGAGTATCCATCCTCTTCTTCAGCCCTCTGACACCTGCCTCCATGGTAAAATCGGAAATGACCGTCCGGATTGCTTCATCCTCTATCACGAGCTTTCCTTCCGGAATCCCCGCAGACTGCATCGCTTTGGGAAGCAGGTGCTTTCTGGCGATCTGGAATTTGTCCGAAGCAGTGTATCCGGGAAACTGGATCACTTCCATCCTGTTCAGAAGGGGCTCGGGAATCGTATCCATGGTATTTGCGGTACAGATAAAGAATACATTGGAAAGATCGTAGGGTACATTCATATAGTGATCCGTAAAGGTACTGTTCTGCTCCGGATCCAGAACCTCCAGCAGCGCGCTGGCCGGATCCCCGTTGTAGGAAGAGGAAAGCTTGTCCACCTCGTCCAGCACCATTACCGGGTTGGAAACGCCTGCCTTGTGGATCCCATTCATGATCCTGCCGGGCATGGCTCCGATATAGGTCCTCCTGTGCCCCCGGATATCCGCTTCATCCCGGACGCCGCCAAGGCTTACTCTCACATATTTCCTGCCCAGCGCTCTGGCAATGCTCTGACCAATGCTGGTCTTACCGGTTCCCGGCGCTCCCACGAAAAGAAGGATCGAGCCGGACTGCTTCTTATTCAGATCCATTACAGCGATCTGCTGGATAATTCTTTCCTTTACCTTTTTCAGGCCGAAATGATCCTCCTCCAGAATCTGCTCTGCTTCTGTAAGAGAGATCGTCTCCTGATCCTCCTCTTTCCAGGAAAGGGTAGTAAGAAAATCAAGGTAATCATAGAGCATGCCATATTCGGCGCTGTTGCTGCCATCGTACTTTATCCGGTTCAGCACCTTCTCTGCTTCCGCCTGGGCTTCCCGGTTCATGCCGCTTTCCTGGATCTTCAGCTCCAGCTTCCGTACGTCCGTTACCTCTTCCGGATGCATTTCATCCAGCTCCTTCTGCAGATACTGGATCTGTTTTTTGATGGCCGCCTCTCTGTAGGTCTTCTGATAATCCTGCTCCTGGGCAGTTTTTGCCTCGTTGCTGAGCTTCGAGAGCTCGAAGGATTCATAGATGGCCTTCTCCATCAGCTGCATCCGTTTCTTTTTGCTGTCCTCCTCCAGGAAGGCATACCTGTCTTCATTCGAAGTGATCAGCCAGGGGGACAGAGCCGCTGTCAGCTCCGCCACTGTATTCCACTGTGCAATATAATGGCGGGAAAGCTCCTCCCAGCGGGTTCCCTTCAGACTGTCCAGCACCTACCTTTTCAGGCGGGTTACACATTCCTTCTCTTCTTCCTCCGTAAGGTCCTCGATATCT
>JAFOJB010000550.1 GCA_017420455.1 Blautia sp. | reverse complement strand
TTCCGGATGAGCTTTACGGCTCCTTCATACATCTTATCGAAGTAGTCCGACGCAAAGAACAGACGGTCCTCCCAGTCCGCGCCGAGCCAGCGGATATCCTCCTTGATGGATTCCACAAATTCTGTTTTCTCTTTTGTAGGATTGGTATCGTCAAACCGCATATTGAATTTGCCTTTGTATTCCTGGGCAAGGCCGTAGTTCAGAAGAATGGATTTGGCGTGGCCGATGTGGAGATATCCGTTTGGTTCCGGCGGAAAACGTGTGTGGACTTCGTCGTATACTCCTTCTGCCAGATCTTTGTCGATGATGTTCTCAATAAAATTTTTGGAAACTACTTCGTTTTCCATCTTACTTCCTCCAGATTTCCGGCACACCATTCCATAGGCCCTGCTGCATCCTGCCTCTGATACGGCAGTTCCTCAGGATTTCCCGGAAATACCTGTGTATTCTGCGGCAGAACCCTGTGAAATACAATACCGGTTATTTGTTCCACATCTTACCATATCCTGATTTTATTTTAAAGGTTTTCCTTGAAAAATTGTCCGTGATTTTTTCGTCCGGATTTTTTAAAAAAGGTGTTGACAATCCGGGGCAATTCTGTTATAGTTATCAACTGTGAGCGGTACAAAGCCAATCACGAAGGGAAAAGATGCTACTATGGCTCAGTCGGTAGAGCGCATCCTTGGTAAGGATGAGGTCACCAGTTCGATTCTGGTTAGTAGCTCTTCAAAAAACCGGATACCAATGCGTATCCGGTTTTTTTGTTTTTGTTTTTTGTTTTCCTGTATCAGGTCAGATGTTCTCCCGGATCTTCCGGCGCAGCCTGCTCATGGTATTGTCTACGGATTTCAGGGGTTTGCCGATCTTGTCGGCAATTTCCTGATAGCTGTCGCCGGAAAGATACAGGGACAGGACCTTGTTCTCCAGCTTGCTGAGAGACTCCTGGATGGTGCGCATCAGGTTCTCCTGCTGCTCCCTCTCGATCAGCATGTCCTCCGGACTCACAGACTGAACGACGGGGGAAGGCTCCTCCTCATTCTCGTTATCCAGAGAAATATAACTGTTCAGGGGCATGTGCTTCTTTCTTTGGGAATTCTTTACCGCCGTTTTCAGCTGCCTGTCCACGCAGACATTGGCGAAGGTGCGGAAGGAAGCATCCCTGTCCTCCCTGAAATCCCGGATGGCCTTAAACAGCCCGATCATCCCCTCCTGGATCAGATCATCCGTGTCTCCGCCTGTCAGAAACATGGCCCGGGATCTTCTCCGGACCATGTCCTTATATTTTTCCAGCAGGTAATCCCATACCCCGCTGTCTCCGTTCCGGAGACGGCGGATCAGCTCTTCATCGCTGGAAGAACCATATTCCTTTTCCATAAAAACTATTTCACTCCCAGGCGCTGCCGTACGATCTCGAAAGCCATCACACCAGCTGCCACAGAGGCATTCAGGGATTCGATCTCGCCCTTCATGGGGATGGACGCCACAAAATCGCACTTTTCCTTCACCAGCCGGCTGACTCCCTGTCCCTCGTTCCCGATCACCAGCCCGATCGGCCCTGTAAGATTCAGAGAATACATGGAATCCCCGTCCATATCCGCGCAGACAAACCAGATTCCCTCCTTCTTCAAATCCTCTATGGTCTGGGACAGATTCGTCACCTTCGCCACGGGAGTAAAATTGAGAGCTCCGGCAGATGTCTTCGCCACCACCGCAGTCAGGCCTGATGCTCTTCTCTTCGGAATGATCACGCCGTGAGCCCCGGCGATATTTGCCGTACGGATGATGGCCCCCAGGTTGTGCGGATCCTCGATCTCATCCAGCAGAATGAGAAACGGAGGCTCCCCCTTCTCCCTGGCTTTCTGAAGAATATCCTCCACCGCGGCATATTCATAGGCGGCGGCGAACGCGATCACTCCCTGATGGGAACCGGTTTCACTCAGCTGGTCCAGCCGTTCCTTCGCCACATAATTCACGATGGTGTCATGTTTTCTGGCTTCTCTGGCAATAGAACGCACCGGTCCGTCCTGACATCCATCCAGGAGGAAAAGCTTATCGATACTTTTTCCCGCGCGGAACGCTTCCAGCACCGCATTCCTGCCCTCAATCTGTTCACTCATGCATAATCCTGCCTTCTATATTGTTTATTGTTTACTCTTCTCATTGTATCACAGCATGACAGATCCTCATGCGGAAACACTGCAGCGGTGATGAGCCGCAATGTCGTATACCGCGATATCATGTAATGCAATGTCGTGAGGCACAATGTTGTATTCTGCGACGTCGTATGCCGCAGTCCTGCAATGCCGCGTGTTTATGGATCATCCCATCGGGCCGGTATCCTTTGAAAGGGTCCCTGCGTCCAGCCCCTTCCGGATCAGTTCCAGCATGCGGCCGGTATCCTCCTTCAGGTACAGATACCCGATCAGCGCTTCAAAACCGGTGGCACGGCGGTAATCCCCCATGGTGGCATGTCTGGCCATTGTAGGGGAATGCGCGTTCCTGCCTCTTTTGTATACACTGTACTCCTCCTCGCTGAGGAGAGGCTCCAGAACTGCCATCATGCCCGACTGGGCGGAAGCCTTTACCAGACTGCTGGCCCGTTTATGCAGCTGGCTTACCGGACAGTTTCCTCTCAGTACCAGAATCGACCGGATGACCACTTCATAAACCGCATCCCCGATGTAGGCAAGGGTCAGAGGGGAATAGGTGCGAAGATCCGTATCCGGCAGCCCGAAGAAGTCCCTCAGGTACGAAAGCTCCCCCTTCAGGCTCTCTGCCATTTCACACCCTCCCGGGTATCCTTCAGGATGATGCCCTTTTCAAGAAGCTCATCCCGGATCTCATCCGCTCTTGCGAAATCCCTGTTCTTCCTGGCCTGCTGCCTTTCCGCGATCAAATCCTCGATCTCCTTGTCCAGGATTTCTGCCTTTCTGGCGGTCTTCAGGCCAAGAACATCGCACAGGGTATTCAGCTCTTTCAGAAGAGCGCCGCTGAATGAAGCAGAGCTCTCCTCTGTAACACTGGTATTGGCGAATTTCACCAGCTCGAACACGGCGGCCAGGGCATCGGCGGTATTGAAATCATCGTCCATGGCTTCCTCAAATTTCACACGGAAGGCATCCGCTTCCTTCAGAAGCTCCTCCTCTGCCTTGGAAATCTCCTGTACTGCAGCCGCCTTCTTCCTGTCTTCCAGACGCGCCGCCGCCT
The DNA here is from genome assembly GCA_017420455.1 of Blautia sp. Classification (GTDB taxonomy): domain Bacteria; phylum Bacillota; class Clostridia; order Lachnospirales; family Lachnospiraceae; genus Blautia_A. Next base: position 1,848 of record JAFOJB010000550.1, on the reverse strand, counting down.
CTACAATACGCTCCAGCGCGTTCTTCGAAGCCTCCATCAGGTCCGCGCTGAAATTCAGCGGGCTTCTGTAATGGGCGTTCAGCATGAAGAAACGGAGCACCTGCAGATCATACTGGGCCGAAATTTCCCGTACTGTACGGAAATTTCCCAGAGATTTGGACATCTTTTTATTATCGATATTCAGAAAGGCATTGTGCATCCAGTACCTGGCGAAAATCTTTCCATTGCAGCTTTCACTCTGGGCGATCTCGTTTTCGTGATGCGGAAAAACAAGATCCTCGCCGCCTGCATGGATGTCGATCTCCTCTCCCAGGTATTTTTTCGACATCACGGAGCATTCGATATGCCAGCCGGGGCGGCCATCGCACCAGGGTGAGGTCCAGTAAGGCTCCCCTTCCTTTTTGGGCTTCCAGAGCACAAAATCCAGAGGATCTTCCTTCTGGTCCTCTCCGGATACCTGCAGAGAACGGAAACCGGACTGCAGATCGTCCAGGTTTTTATGAGAAAGCTTGCCGTATTCCGGGAAGCTTTTTACCCGGAAGTACACGGTGCCGTCTGCCGCGGCATAGGCATGTCCCTTCTCGATCAGCGTTCTGATCATATCGATCATGCCGTCGATCTCCTGCGTCGCCTGGGGATGGGTCGTTGCGGGACGGACGTTCATGCCTTCCATATCCTGTTTGCATTCCCGGATATAGCGGGTAGAGATCTCCTCCGCGCTGACGCCTTCTTCGATCGCTTTTTTGATGATCTTGTCATCTACATCCGTAAAGTTGGAGACATAGTTCACCTCATATCCCTTGTACTCCATGTAACGGCGGACCGTGTCAAAAATAATCATGGGACGCGCGTTCCCGATGTGTATCAGATTGTATACGGTCGGCCCGCAGACATACATCCGGACCTTCCCCTCCTCGATGGGGACAAACTCCTCTTTCCTGCGGGTCAGTGTATTAAACAGTTTCATGCTCCTATCCTCCTGGTCTTCTGGTTTTGGACGGCCTGACGTCCTCAGGCACTGTACACAAATAACTTCCGAATTCTGCTTGCCCAAATCCAAATCTGACTGCGTTGTTGTCAGTCAGCGATGCCCGCATCGCTTCCTTCCGCCGCCTTGCAGATTTGAATTTGTTCTGCGTAGCTTTCGGAAGTTATTTGTGTACAGTGCCTTATTCCCGGACTATTTCCGGTTTATTCTGCTTCCCTGTACAGTAGGGCCGCGGCCTGCGAAGAAATCCCTTCCTCACGGCCGGTAAAGCCAAGTTTTTCTTCCGTGGTCGCTTTGATGTTCAACTGCGCAGGATCGATCTCCATCGCCTCCGACATGTTCTTTTTCATCTGCGGGATATATGCCGCCATCTTCGGCTTCTGCGCGATGATGGTCGCATCCACATTCCCGATCCGGTATCCGTTTTCCTTCAGCAGCGAAGTCACCTTCTGAAGGAGCAGAATGCTGGAAATCCCTTCATATGCAGGATCCTTATCCGGAAAATGCTGCCCGATATCTCCCAGCGCGGCCGCGCCCAGCAGCGCGTCCATCACTGCATGGATCAGCACATCCGCATCGGAATGGCCCAGTAGCCCTTTTTCCCAGGGGATCTTAACGCCCCCTATGATCAGATCCCGTCCCTCTGCAAGCCTGTGGACATCATAGCCGGTTCCCACACGAAAGCCTGAAAAATCCCCCATCTTCCTACCTCCTGACCGTCCGGTCCGTTTCATTCTTTTCTCGTGAATGTTGTGGAAATTATACATGATTTCCCTGTATGGGTCAAGCAGGGAACGAAGGGCTCTGCAGTATCCGGCCGGTGAGACCGTGAACTGTAGCCCCGCCGGCGGGATACTGTA
>JAFOJB010000549.1 GCA_017420455.1 Blautia sp. | reverse complement strand
TCCGGATTGCAGTTTCTTTATTCTGGATTGCGGTACCTGTATTCTGGATTGCGGTATCTGTATTCCGACAGATATCAAATATCTGCTCTAAATTCCTGGATTCCGGGTATTTTTCGGGTAGTATGCAAGTCTTTCCGGATCTCTGCAGGCAGAAATAATAGCCACGCTCCCAGGTAAAAAGCTGTTTACACCTTTATTCCGGATAAAATCCCCTATTTTCTGTCAGCCAGATTCCTGCTGCTCCGTCAGGATTAAGGCAAAAATAACTTTCCCGAATTACACAGGATTTTTGTTCGGGAGTGCACGGCAAAAATCCTGCGCATAGCGGACTATATAAATGATTTCTTCTGTGTGCTATCGGACAAAAAGACAAGCAATTCGGGACAGTTATTTCTGAAGCAATCCTTCCCTTCTCAATACCAGGTTCTACTCTTCATCTTTCCAGAAATCCGGGGTGATATCCCAGTCGTCCTGCAAAGCTTCTGCCAGCATCTGCATTTCTTTATTGAAAAACTTCCGGACGCTGTCCTCCAGGTGATCAGCCAGCTTCTGATAATGCTCTGCTTTTTCCGGTTCTCCCAGCTCCTGATACAGCTCTGCGGCAGAATGGTACAGGTCAACAGAGTTTTCATCTACTGCCTGTTGTTTGGGAAGGTGCTCCTCCAGGATCCTTCTGGCCTGCTGCAGGTCCTTCCGGTTTCTGTACAGCTCGACATAATAGTAAGTACAGACCGGGTTGTCCGGGGAAGTCTCGTACCAGTCCTTCAAAATCTTCTCCGCCTCTTCCGGCATTCCGGCCTCTTCGTAGAACCAGCTGAGGTTTCCCCTCAGGTCATCATCGTCTCCGTCCTCCCATGCAAAGGTATCCAGAATCTCCTGAAAGATCCGCACTCCGTCCAGATATCTCCTGCAGCCCTGAAAAATATCCGCTGTCTCTTCAATATTCTCGGCAAGATTCAGGCGGAAGTCCTGCAGGGCATCGATGTCATAGACCGTGCTTTTTTCCGTCCCGCTGTCGGTCTCTCTGGTATAATTATCCTCTGCATCGGACTTTATATCCGGCCATATCTCCGAGAAAATATCCGCTGCCAGCTCATCATCGTATTCGTCACAGGCGTCCTCGAATTCCTCCAGCTGTTTTCGGATCTGCCGCTCTCTTCCGGTTTCCAGGTCCGGTATCTCCTCCGGATCTCCAGGCTCTGCAGCTGCTTTTTCTACAAATCCTGCATACCGTTCCAGAGAAAAATCCGGTTTTCCTGTCTTGTCTTCTTCGACCAGCTCCAGCGCCAACGCCTCGGTAAGCCTTATCTTCGCCTGTTTTTTCAGATAACCTTTTTTCTGGAGTGCGGCATAAGCCTCTGAAACAAAGGGCGGATCCTTTTTTTCCAGCTGGTTTTCCACAAGCCGGAGCAGAATACGCCTTGCCAGCAGATCTTCGGTTTCATCATCATCCAGATCCTCCTCGAAGAATTCTCTGGAGAAGTCCAGACTCTTATCCCGCAAAAAGAACGGAATGATGTCTCCGGTGCCTGTATCAGAACCGTTCTTTTCATTCCTGCTGCTCTTTTGCTTCTTTTTATTCCTGCCGCCTGCGGGGAAATCCAGGATTTTCCCGTTCTTTCCGCCTTTTCCGGCCTCATTTCCGGAGGGAAGCTCCTCCATCACGAACAGATCCGGGCCTCTGTCATAGATGCTGCCATATCTATTTCCTCTTATGAAGCCCCAATTCCTCTCAGCATCCATGCTTTTCTCATCAGGATCTTCGTCGAAGTCCCCGTC
>JAFOJB010000548.1 GCA_017420455.1 Blautia sp. | reverse complement strand
TCCGGCTGTCATTCCCTTAATGATGTATTTCTGCAGGAAAATATATACAATGATCACCGGAATGACCACCAGCGATACCGTCGCAGTCATCAGTCCGTAGCTTGTCCCTTCCCTGGACGTCAGCATCTGCATCAGCCTGGTGATGGCCCAGTATTTCTGGTTTCTCAGAAAGAACATCTGGGTAAACAGATCATTGTAGCTCCAGAGGAAGGAGAAAATAGCCACCGTAGCAAAGGAAGGCTTTGTCAGAGGCACCACCACCCGGAAAAACGTCTGGAAGGCGGTGCTTCCCTCCATATAGGCCGCTTCCTCCAGCTCTATAGGGAGGCTTCGGATGTATCCGGTAAGCACCACAATGGCAAAGGAAAGGTTTCCGGCAATCTGCGGAAGGATGACACACAGAAGGTTCAGAAACAGCGAATTCGTCGCCGTGATCCCCCAGCTGTGCTGCATCTGGTAAACCGGAATGATGGTGGAAAACACCGGAAACATCATTCCTGCCACCACCAGGCTCATCAGCAGTCCCTTCAGCCGGAAGGTATACCGTACCAGGGCAAAGGACGCCATTCCTGCCAGCAGCACTACCATGACGGCCACACTTCCGGAGATCAGGAGGCTGTTGCGGTAAGCCGTAAAAATACCCAGTCTCTGGTACGCCATCTTGTAATTGGCGGTAGTGAACAGCTCGCCAGAGGGAAGGGCAAAGGAATCCACCATGATCCTGTCCTTGACCTTGAAAGAGTTCATGATGACCCAGAAAATGGGATATACCGTGGTCAGAGCCCAGAAGATCAGGAGCAGATAGATGAGGAGCGTTCCGGCCGAAGCCCTTTTTCTGCTTTTCATTTTCCTCCCCCTCTCAATATTCCTTTTCCCTGAACACGGTGTTCACGACCTTCGAGGTTACGATTCCCAGAGCCACGATGACAACGGCAATGGCGCTGCCATAATCCACGTTCTTGGTCTCCATGGTGTGATAATACATATAGGTGCCTGTAAGCCAGGTACTGTTCTGGGGCATGCCTTTGGGGAACATGACCCAGGGAAGATCGAAGACCTTCAGGGACCCTGTAACTCCCAGCACCACACAGGTACAGATCACATTCCGGAGCAGGGGAAGCGTGATGAACCGGACCCGCTGCGCGCGGGTAGCTCCATCGATGGCTGCCGATTCGTAAAGCTCCTCCGGGATATTGTTCAGCCCCGTGACCAGTATCACAAAATAGAAGCCGATATACTGCCACACCACCGGCACCATCATGGTAGCCAGGGCGACGCTTTTGGCCTTCCAGTCCATCAGGGTGTCTCTTCCGAATCTCTCCAGAAGCTGATTCAGCATTCCTTTATTATACAGAAAGATCAGATTGAACAAAAGCCCCAGAGCCGTGGCGGAGATCACGATGGGAAAGAAGTACACCGTCCGGAAAAACCTCTGTCCCACGCGGATATTGTCTACCAGCACCGCAAGAAGGATCGCGATCCCCACCTGGAAAACGATGGTCACCAGCATCATGATCAGCGTATTTTTCAGCGCCGTCTGCATATTCCTGTCTGTCAGCATCTCCACATAATTCTGGTACCAGGGCTCATTAAAGCCTTTTGCGGAGGTTCCCAGCATGCTGATCTTCTGAAAGCTGTTCAGGATATTCCGGAAAAACGGATAATACAGATATATGATCATGAACAGGAATGCCGGCAAAAGGAAAAATATCAGGGGTCTTTTGTTCTTATAGATGTTGGAGCCCATTCAGGTTATTCAGCCTGTGATTCCGCGTAGATGGCAAAGCCTTCTGCTACAGCGTCTGCTGCCGCCACATCGCCTGTTACGATGGAAGGCATTCCGTCGAAGGTCGGTACGCGGCACTCGCCCTGGAAGATATCCTGTACGGCGCCGGTGTAGGAGGTAACCTGCGTCGCGAAATCGATCGCCTTTACCTGAAGACCGTTCAGTGCGTCTGCATCCACCTCGGGAGCTTCCTTCAGCGGGTTGGCGGAATGCTGGGCAAATTTCACGATCATGTCATCGCTGGTCATGTAGTTTACGAAGGAAACTGCTGCCTCCTTCTTCTCCGGATCCTCCCAGGCCTTTGCGGTGATATAATATCCCATGGAGAAGCCGCCGATCAGGTCGGATGCCTTCCTTGCCCTGCCCCTGGAGGGAACAAATGTCACATCAAATTTATCAAGAGCTTCGGTATCCAGGGTGGAGATATCATCCGGGTCGGACTGGCATGCGCCGACAATCCCGCCCACTTTCCAGGAACCATCCAGAAGGAAGGCAGCCTTGTCCTGCACGAACAGCTGGAAGGTCTCGTCGTCTGTGGCGGAAAGGGTATTCTCCGGGAAGCAGCCGGCCTCATACATGGCCTTGATATCTTCCATACCTGCCACCCATGCATCTGCGGCATCTGCAGCCGGGATCACGGTATGTGCGGCAAGGGTTTCTTCGTTGTTAAAGATAGCGTATTCCCACCAGTAATGGGGAATATTGCCAAGAGCCGCGGCTACAGGAGCAAAGCCTGCTTCTTTGATCTTTTCACAGTCTGCCAGGAACTGGTCCCAGCTGTAATCCGCCCCGGGCATTTCCACGCCTGCTTCCGCGAGAACTTTGGTATTTACAAACATTGCTTCCCAGTATCCGTTGGTGGGAACGGCATAAGCCTTTCCGTCCACGATGGACACGGGCAGCTTTCCGTCGTCGATATTGGCTGCGTAATCCGGATATTCCGCCCGGATGTCTTCGATCGAAAGCACCTTTCCGGCCTCGATGAAGGAATTGGCGTCCGCGCCGGTAAAGAAGAACAGCACATCCGGCTCTGCGTCCATTTCAAAATCCGAAACGACAGTCGTCTTAAAGGTTTCATCGGAGGTGGCGGAGTTGTCGTTCACCGTATTCCCGGTCTCCTCCTCCCATCCGGCAAGGCCGGCCTGGTAATTCTTTGCGTTGGAATCCTCACCCGCAAATGTGGTGACTACATTCAGTTCAACACCTTCCGCCTTCACTGCCGCCGCGCCAAAAAGAGAGGCCAGCATTGTGGTACAGACAAGAACAGAAAACATTCTTCTTTTCATTTGAGATACCTCCATTTCTTTAACATAGATCCTGTCCATGGCTTCGCTGTCTGCTTTTGCCATGTTCTTCCTATACTATAAGAGGTTCTGCCGGAAATATGAATAACCCGTTCTGCCATTTCTTGTATTTTCTTGTCCGAATTCACCATTTGCAGGCCTGACTTCAGCTGACTCCTCTCTTCCGATGCAGAGACGGGAAATAACGTGGTCCTTCTCCGGAAGGACACTGAGGCCGCAGGGATCGCCGTACAGGATCTTCAGACGCTGGTTCACGTTGGCGATCCCGATATTCATGGAATTCTCCACGCTGATCTCATAATCCTTTGAAAGAAGCTTCTGCACCTTCTCCATGTCTTCTTTTTCCATCCTTCCATCGTTTTCGATTTCAAGGATCAGGTATTTTTCCTCCCGGATATAGCTGCGAAGAATGATCTCCCCGCCGCTCTTCGGCCCCACGCCGTGCTGCACGGCGTTTTCGATGATCGGCTGCAGGATGAGGCGGGGAACCATCCATCCCATGGTTTCCTCCGGAAGCTCCTTCTTTACCGACAGCCGTTTGCCGAGTCTCTCATACATGATATACAGATAGGCATTTACATAGACCATCTCTTCCGAAAAAGGAACCAGAGGCCTTTTGTTTCTGTCTGTCGCGGCGTTCATCAGGGTAGCCAGGGCTTCGATCATCCTGGAAACCTTTTCGTTCCCGCCAAGCCTGGCTTCCCAGTTGATGATCTCCAGGGTATTGTTCATGAAATGGGGATTGATGTTTGACTGAAGCGCCTTGATCCTGGCGTCCCGGAGTGCCAGCTCTTCTTTGTAGATATGCCGGAACTGGTGCTGCAGGGTCCGGGACATCTCGTTCATGGAGTCCCGCAGATAATTCAGCTCCCGGCTTTTCATATCCTCGCAGAACTCATAGCCCAGCTCTCCGCCTTCGATCCTGTGCGCGGCATCCACCATCTGTTCTATGGGCACTGTCAGGAACCGTCTGGAAAGCCACAGAAACAGAAACGATGCCGGGATCAGGAAGGCCGTTCCTATTGCCAGGATGTAGCGGTAGGAATAATAGGGATCAAAAACAAGGCCTGTATCCACAGAAAGAAAAGTCTCCAGGACAAAGTCCCTGCCTTTGATCCTTCTCCCGGCAAAAATACGGCTTTCCCCGGTTTCCAGAAACCGGTTTTCTTTTTCTTTCACAGGCGGGCAGTCCTCCCAGGCAGACGCTTCTCCCTGGCGGAGGATTTCCTTCCCTCCCAGGTTCACGCACAGCAGCACCCCCTCCTGAAAGGTTTTCAACAGCGGCTCGAAGCAGAACCCTGTATTCAGACGGTGTACCAGGATTCCCCAGGGATGGTACCCTGTATCCAGCAGATTCCGGAACAGATACAGCCGGTCCTCCTCCAGATACAGGCCGATGGAGGTTCCAAGCTCTTCTGCAGCCTGCAGGATTCCTTTACAGTCCTTATTCCAGAACACCTCCAGAGACCGGTAGCTGCCGCCTGCCGCGGAGTTGTAGCTGGTCATCTTGTGTTCATAGGGATTCTCCGTCAGCATCAGTACCGTGAGGGACATTTCCTTTTTCTTTCCGTACTGTGTGCCAAGGAAAAGGCTTCCGGTATTATAAAGGGCCGTATAGCTGCCGGCACCCTTTCTGTAGTTCTGGTAGGCTCCATAGAGAGTTCTGTCGTAGGTCGCCATACGGGAATCCGCGATAGCCCCGTCGATCCTCTCGATACAGATCTGGCTTTCTGTCTGCAGAAATGTCTCCAGCCCGGAAAGGTCCTCCTTCTTTTTCCGTTCCGCCAGATAATTGCCCGCCATACTGACCAGAAGGATAAAGGGAAGCACCCAGAACAAAAGGATCGCCCCTGCCAGCTTCCATCTGAGTGAAGATAAATATTTCATGAGCCGCCCTCCCTTTCTGAAAAAGCAATTCCGGACAACGGAATAGCGCGTTCCCGGGTGCGGTGGCACCGGCCGGGCAATGTAACGATCAGAGACCAAGGAAGCCGGCGAAACGTTCTGTCAGCTCCTGTGCCTTTTCCGGGGTATCCATCTCGCAGAAGATCCTGAGCAGAGGCTCTGTGCCCGAGAAACGGCAGATGATCCATCCGCCGCCTTCAAAATACAGCTTGCAGCCGTCCAGGTAGGAGACCTTCTGTACCGGTATGGGAAGGGAGGGAAGGATTCTGTCCTCCAGAAGGATTTTCCGGATTTCCTCTTTTTTCTCCGGCGTAAAGCGGTAGTCCCGCTCCTCCATATGGAACTCCCCGAATTCTTCCCGTACCTTTTCCATCAGCTGTGAAAGCTTCATGGAGGTGACAGAGATCATCTCCACCAGCAGGGCTGCCGCATAGACGCCGTCCTTCCCGTTGATATGCCCCTTCACTGTCAGACCTCCGGAGGACTCTCCGCCGATGATGGCGCCTGTCTCCGCCATTTTGGCGGAGATGTGCTTGAAGCCTACCGGAACCTCAAAGCAGGTCTGGGAGAATTTCTCTGCCACCCTGTCCAGCATATGGGTGGTCGCCACATTTCGGACCACCGGTCCGGACCACTTTTTATATTTCAGAAGATAATAGTAGAGAAGGACCAGTATTTCATTGGGATGCAGAAACCTTCCCTGATCGTCGATCACACCGATCCGGTCCGCGTCTCCGTCGGTGGCGATTCCGATGTCGCAGGACCGGTCCAGCACATAATTCTGGAGTGTTCTCAGAGTCCGTTCGTTGGGAGCCGGCAGCTTTCCTCCGAACAGGGTGTCATGCCGGTCGTGGATGACCTCCACCTCGCATCTGGCAATGCACAGGATGGTCCTTAAGGAGGTCTGGCTCACGCCGTACATGGGGTCCAGCGCTACCCGGAGGTTCTTCTCCTTGATCCTGTCCATATCGATCTGCTCCAGAATGTTGTCGATGTATTCGTTGATCGGATTGAACTCCACGACCAGGTTTTCCTTTTTTGCCTGTTCGTAGGGAATTGTCTCTATCTTTCCCCCGTTTTCCAGTTTTTCCTCCAGAAGCTCCAGGTAACGCTCGATTTCCCTGGTCTGGTCCTCGTCGGCATCCTTTCCCCCTCTGGTAAAGACCTTGAAGCCATTATAGACCGCAGGGTTGTGACTCGCCGTCACCATCATGCCGTAGGGAAGATCGTGCGCCATCACATAATACATGACCAGCGGCGTCGGTGAGGAGCGGTTCACAAACCACACCCTGATCCCTTCTGCCGCGAATACCTCACAGGCCCACATGAGAGCCTCCTTCGAGAGAAAGCGCCTGTCATAGCCGATGCAGAGTCCCTCTGCATCCACCCCTTCGTCCTCCATCTTCATGGCAAGCGCTTTCGCCAGCTTCTGAATATTCTGCTTCGTAAATTCATCTCCGATAACGGCTCTCCAGCCGCCTGTCCCGAACCTGATCATTGCTGTCTCCTTCCTCCCCTGCCCATGACTGCACGGACAGAATGTGTGGTTCCAACTGCCTGAGGAGATATGGCGTCCACAGGAACGCCATCCATCCAGAGCTCCCGGATTCCTTTACTGATATGCTCCGGGTTTTCCACTGTGATATCAAATTCTGCGCCGCGCCATTTTCTTTTTACAGAAAAACCATCCCATGTTTCCGGAATGCAGGGGTCGATCGCGAGAGAATCCAGTCCTGGCTGGATTCCCAGCATATAGTGGGTCGCGGCATAGTAAGCCCAGCCGCCTGTCCCGGTCATAAAGGGATGATGCGCCCTGCCGAAGGCCGTGTGGGCCTTTCCGGCGATAAACTGGCAATAGGAATAGGGTTCTGCCCTGCGGACCTCGATCCTGTCATTCTGATAGTAGGGGCACAGAGCGTCATAGAATTCCATCGCCCGGTCTCCTCTTCCCAGAATACACTCCGCTGCCCAGGCCCAGGGATTCGGATGGCTGAAGATCGAAGCGTTCTCCTTGAGCCCCGGATACACTCTGGTGACAAATCCGATCTCGTCGTCACATCTGGTGTAGGCCGGCCCGTTCAGCATGATCCCATAGGGCGTGAAGAGCTGTTCATAGACACTGTCCATCGCTTTTCTTCCCCGCTGTGGGTCTGCCGCTCCGGAAAGCACCGCCCAGGCGTTGGATTCCAGGTGGATGCGTCCCTCTTCATCCGCGCTGGTTCCGATCTTCCTGCCGCCGGCGGTGATTCCCCGGATGTACCAGTTTTCATCCCAAAGCTCCTTCTCGCAGGCTTCCCTGACCCTTTTCGCAATGCCGGAATACTTTTCCACGGCCTCCTCGTCCTTCAGATATGCGGCCAGTTCCAGGAATGCCTGCAAAGCCCAGTAATGCAGGAAAGAAACCATGGCGCTCTCCCCGCCTCCCAGATTCAGGCAGTCGTTCCAGTCGGCCCTGAGTCCCTTGCAGATCCCATGACTTCCCACCTGTTCCGCGGAGAAATCCAGGATGCGCGTCATGTGTTCATAGACCGTTCCTTCCCCGCCGTCTGCATAGGAATATCTTTCCTGCAGGAAGGAGAAATCCCCGGTTTCCTTCACATAATGGTTTATGGAGGCGATGAGCCACAGAGCGTCGTCGGAGCAGGTATCCTTAAGCCCATGTATGATCTGGTTCATATCCGGCTCCGGAATGACAGTGGGGGATTTGAAAGGCTTCCTGCCTTTTTGGGAAGGGTCAAACCACTCCGGCTGGAAAAGATGCAGGCCGTATCCCTGTTTTACCTCGCCCCGCAGCAGTTCGATGATCCTCTGACGGCATTTTTCCGGATTGGAATGCTGTACCATCATGGAATCCTGGGCGGTATCCCGGTATCCCAGCCCTGTGCGCCCTCCTACCTCGATAAAGGAAGCGAAGCGGGAAAACATCACATTGATCTCGGCCTGATACAATGTCCAGGTATTGATCAGGGTATTCATCCCCTCATTCGGCGTCCTGATCCTCAGCCTGTCCTGTTTTTCTCTCCAGTAAGCCCGGATCTCCCGGTAAACCGCATCCACCGCCTCCGGATTTCCGTATTTTTCCCGCATCCGCACTGCATTCTCATGGGGACCCTCCCCCAGCAGGAAGAAGAGTCTGGTTTTTTCTCCCGCGCCAAGGATGATCCTTTTATGCAGCGCTCCACAATGATTGTTTCCCAGTTCGCTGCTTCCTGAAAGGCATCCCTTCTGTACCCCCGCCGGATCCGATTCCGTGTGATATGGGCCCAGAAAAGCGTCCCGCAGACAGTCGAAGCTGTCCGGCGTGAAACTGGCCGTAAAGAACTGGTACCCGAATTCCTCATAGAACAGATCATAGTCGATGATGCCGTCCTGATAAGAGGAGCCGGCAGCGTACAGGCTCATCTGGA
>JAFOJB010000547.1 GCA_017420455.1 Blautia sp. | reverse complement strand
TTTATAACGGTATAAAATTCTGTTTTTTCTTTTTCATGAAAATCATCCAAATATATGTTCGGCTTTTTGTTCGATTTTGTATCGAGCACCCGAACGGAAAAAAGGAGCAAAAAAGCCAGAAACCCGCAGGTTCCTGGCTTTTTTGCCCCAGATTTGTCTGTTCACTCCTGCCCTGTCCGCTCTTTTTCATCCTGTAAAAAGGGATGAAAAAGGTTTCTTTCCGCTGCAGACCGCATTCCAGCAGCAGTCGCCGCAGATGGAAGGCTGAAGCCCCTTTTCCAGAATTTTATCCTTAACGGTTTTCGCAAATGAAAGGAAAGAAAGTTCTTCCCCTTCCTGAAGACCGCAGTAAAAAAGTACCTGCCTGTCATACCGTTCTGTTTTCTCTGCGGTATCACAGAACCCTTTCCTTACCCGGTTATGAGGACATTTCTGACAGATCTCATCAACTCCGACCGTCAGCCTCACCACCGGATCCCCCATAAGTCTATCCAGCATTTCACCCATATGAGCCGTGAAGCTCTCATTATAACCTTTACCCTCGAAGAAAGCCAGACACATTCCATGATGCGGCCTCAGAACATACAAGACAATTCCTCCCCGGACCATGCGGCTTTTTCCGGACAGCCGCCGGTCTATAACTGCTGCAGCACCTTTCTGACCCTCGGCGCAAGAAAAGCGGCAAGGGCGATCTTGATCAGATCCGGGATAATAAACGGAATGACGCACCATCCCAGCACTGTGCCAGGACTCACCGCTCCATTCGCTTTCGCATAGACGTTCATAAACCACGCTGTACCAAGCGCATAACAGATCACCAGACCGACAAGCATCCCGATGATCCGGACCACCTGCTTTCTTCCGAACATGGTTTCAATCCCCCACATGGCCAGCGCAGAGAACAGAAAGCCCACAATATAGCCCCCCGTACTGGAAAGAAGTACTCCTGCCCCGCCGGAGAAGCCCGCAAAAACCGGGACTCCGGCCGCTCCCAGCAGAATATACAGAAAAACCGCGATGGTCCCGCGTTTTCCGCCCAGGACTTCGACCGCCATAAAGACGCCGAAGGTCTGCAGTGTAAAGGGAACCGCCGTAGGAATCGAAATCCAGGAGCAGACCGCGATCAGAACAGCGAACACAGCAATATACGCCATATCCACCGTTTTGCTCACCGGCCTCTGCCGTGCTGTTGAAGCTTCCATTCTGTATTCTCCTTTTTTCACGGGAATATGCTGACATTAAATTCTGTAAATCCGGCGCAATAACGACCGGCAGTAAAATCTGTCTGTTACTATTCACAGCCCTCCACAACATCCGGAATTCCCGCCCTGCGGGCTCTCCCATATGACAGCATCGTACCCTGTTTTTACGTATCCTAACACAACGGCCCCGGAATGTCAACCCGATATACTCTTTTGGTTGACATTTCCTTCGAAGAGAAAATACCAGTTCACGGTCTTACCGGCTGGGGACTGTAACAGAAAAAAAGGAGAAAGGGAGAGAAAAGGGAACCGTCCCCCTTTCTCAGGAACCGTCTCCTTTTCTCTCCCTCTCTCCTTTTTCCGTTTACGCCTGTTTCTTTTTATACTCTTCCACGCACCGCTTAATCCTGTCCACCGGATCCAGAAGATGGCTTACCGAAAGATCATGATTCAGCGTGTCAATGATCAGAGCGATATACTTGCTCATATCGCAGGAGATGTAATACTCCTTTTCCAGAAGATCCGGTCTCTGGTATACCAGGTTCGTCGTAAGAAGCCTGTCAAAGATCCCATCCCTGTACGCCTTGTCAAACCCGTCCAGCCCGTTCGAAAAAAGCCCGAAGGTCGCGCAGATATAGAGCCTGCCGCATCCGCGCTCCTTCAGAAGAGACGCGATCTTCAGCATCGTCTCTCCCGAGGAGATCATATCGTCTACCAGGATCAGATCCTTTCCTGAAACATCCGGTCCCAGAAACTCATATGCCGCAATGGGATGCCGCCCGTTTTCCATCTTCGAATAGTCCAGCCGCTTGTAGTACATCCCCATATCGACTCCGAGAATATTCGCCAGATAGATCGCCCGGTTCATGCTTCCCTCGTCAGGACTGATGATCATAAAATGATCATTATCCAGCTTCAGCCCCTTCTCATTTGCCAGCAGTCCCTTAATAAACTGGTAGGATGGCTGCACCGTCTCAAACCCGTTCAGCGGCGTCGCGTTCTGCACCTGCGGATCATGGGCGTCAAATGCGATAATATTTTCCACCCCCATCCCCAGAAGCTCCTGCAGGGCCGTGGCGCAGTCCAGGGACTCACGTCCGACCCGCTTGCTCTGTCTGCTTTCATAAAGATAGGGCATGATCACGTTTACACGCCGGGCTTTCCCGCCGATTGCCGCGATCACTCTTTTCAGATCCTGGAAATGATCGTCCGGCGACATCCTGTTTGTAAACTTCCCGATCGAATAGGTAAGACTGTAATTACACACATCCAGAAGAATATAGATATCGTCTCCGCGTACAGACTCTTTAATGACACATTTTGCCTCCCCGGAACCGAACCTGGGAGTCTCCGCGTGAATCTGGTAGGAGCTTCTCCGATACCCTTCCATCGACAGAGGCGCGACCTTCTGACGCTCCCGGTCATTACGCCAGCTCACCAGCCAGCGGTCCACCTTTTCCCCGAGATCCCTGATACTGTCCAGCGAGATCAGCCCAAGCCTTCCCACCGGAAGTGTCGTCACATCCTTCACCTTCAACTGTGCCATTACGCATGCCCTCCTGAAAGTTTTTTCTGAATCCGTATATCACTGCCCACCAGCCTGGCCATCGCATAACTGCTGGTAATTCTGGAAAACGTCCGCTCTGTATAGACGGCTGAAAAATCCCGGAATGTAAGATTCGTCGAAATCACTGTCGATTTCCGGCGAAGAAGCCTTTCATTGACCAGAAGAAACAGCTCGGAGGCCACAAAGCTGTTCGTGCGCTCCGCCCCCAGGTCGTCGATGATCAGAAGATCACACATAAGGAAAGGATCCAGCACACTTTGCCCATTCTGCCCTTCCTTTCTGTCAAAAGCCTCATCCGCCAGTGCTTCGAATAACTCATAAGAAGAATAATAAAGGACAGAATGCCCGGAGAGAAGAAGATCCCCCGCGATACAATGAGAGAGGAAGGTCTTGCCCACTCCGGTATCTCCGTAAAAAAACAGGTTTTCAGACTGCGTGTCAAACCGGGCTGTAAATTCCCTGGAAAGATCGAAGGCCTTTTTTGCCAGAGCCCTGTGCGTCATACCGCTGATGGGATCCACCGCCGTATCCGAATAAAAAGCAAGGGAAAAGGAAGAAAAATTCTCCTGTTTCAGGATTTCCCTGAGGTTTGACTGAGAATACAGAAGATCCGTCAATGTCTTCTGGAAGCACCTGCACTTATTCCCATTTATAAATCCCGTGTCCTGGCAGACCGGGCAGGAATACACAGGCTCCAGATAATCCCCGGGATACCCGTGATCCAGAAGAAGCTGCCGCTTTTTTTCAAACAGGACCGAAAGCCTGTCCTTCAGTTCCTTCGTGCCATCTCTTTTTCCCAGAACAGCCGCCCTCACCGCACTGGCGCCGATGGATGAGATCTCGTCCTCTGTTTCCGAATATTCAGGGATCTTCTGATAGATCTCCTGCTGCCGCAGGATCAGCCGCCGTCTGTTCTCATTCTGCCGGCGGTCATATTCCCGCATGATCATCTCGTACTGCGTATTATCAAGGGGCAACAGCTCCACCTCCTCCCTCGCGGCTCACCCTCTGCGATCCTCATTTTTTCCCCGGAGGACAGTCCAGCAGCTGTTTTTCATAATCTTCAAAATCATATTCACGCTGAGGGAAATTGCTGAACCGGTTCGTGCCTGTCTTTCTTTGTCCTCCCCTGGGTTCTCTGGGTTCTCTTGCTTCCTTCTGCTTCTTTTTATGTTCTTCATCCAGAACGTCGATATCCTTCTGATAGTGAACTCCTCTGTTTTTCCAGTCGGAAAGAATCCCTTCCGTATACTGAAAGCTGGGCTGTCCCAGTTTCAGAATGGTACGGCTGCAGGCCTCCTGGATGATGGGCAGGTCAAACCCGAACTCATTCATCCATCTGTCCATAAAGACAATCTCCTCGTTTACCGGATCCCTGCCCTTTACTCCCATCGCCTTCAGGATGGTATAATAATCCTTCCGGTACGCCGATACCGACTCCTTCGCCATCTGGACCGAGGTAATCCCATCCTTCGCCCAGGCTGCGGCCACCGTTTCCATATACCGCATACTTCTGTGATTGTGGCTCACACAGTACTCTATAAGGTATTCGATCAGGTCCACCGACATGCCCAGTTCCTCATAGAAGGAAAGGATCTTCCGCATTTCCGAAGACGAAAGAGTTTTCTTCATATACTGCTCCGCAATAAACAGCAGCTGCGTAATACCCTCGTCCGCCTTCAGCTGTTCCACTCTCTCCGGCGTAAGAGAAGACGGCCGGTTCTCCTTTCTTTTTTCCGGGCTGTCAGAAGCGCTGTCTGTTACCAGGTCGAAATCCACCGGCTCCTCTTCCCGAACTGCCGCAGGAGATACCGCTTCGTCCCGGGTATGGCAGAAGCTGATGCTCTCCAGAGATTTATCCGAAGCGAAAGAAAGGGACAAAAGTCCCTCCTTTTCCCAGTATTTCACGGCTCTTACGACATCTCTCTCTGTACAGAGCAGAAAATCCGCAAGCCTGGAAAGATCGAAAGCCGTTTCCTTTCCGGACACAAGACGGAGCAGCGTCAGGTATACCTTCACAAACTCCCCGTTCGCCTTGGGCACATACTGATCGATAAACCAGTTCGGCACCATGGTATGGAGCAGCCTTGATTCATTTTGGATTGTTATGATTCCCATTTCAGGCCATTCTCCTCCTCTGTAAACACATGTTTATATGCTGTCAGATGCCGATCCCGCAGTCCGCCTGCCCTGCAGCCCCGAAGGGCGGCAGGCTCCCTTACTTTCCCAGAAGATGCTCTCCTATATTTACCACATCCCCTGCGCCCATGGTGATCAGAAGATCCCCGGGCTGGCAATTCTGGAGCAGATAATTCTCTATCTCGTCAAAGGTCGGAAAATACTCGCAGGGTGTTCCAAGCTTCACGATCTCGTCTCTCAGGTTTTCCGATGAGATTCCAAGGGTATCCTTCTCCCTGGCCGCGTAAATATCTGCGAGAACCACATGATCCGCAAGTGTAAGCGCCTTCGCGAAATCCGGCAGCAAAGCCTTTGTCCGGGTATAGGTATGGGGCTGGAAAACACACCATACGTTCTTATGGGGATAATTCGCGGCTGCGTTCAGCGTCGCCGCAATCTCTGTGGGATGATGGGCATAGTCGTCGATTACGGCAACACCGCCGACCTCCCCTTTGTACTGGAAACGCCGGTCTGTTCCGGTAAAGCTTCCCAGACCTTTCACCACTACCTCCTGAGGGATGTCAAAAAGATAAGCTGTGATGACCGCCCCGAGTGCATTGGAGACATTATGGATCCCCGGTACCTTTAAATAGAAGCTGCCCGTTTTCTTTCCATGGCACATCACCGTGAAGGATGCATGACCATACTTGTCATAGGTGATATCCGCAGCCGTATAATCCGCTTCCTCCTTGAGGCCGTAAGTCACGACGCGGCAGGGAAGATTCTCCGTGATCATACGGTACTCCGGCGTATCCGCGTTGATGATCAGGGTTCCGTCCTGCGGCAGAAGTTCCGCAAATTTCCGGAAGGAACGGCGGATATCGTCGATATCGCTGAAAAAGTCCAGGTGATCCGCATCCATGTTCAGAATCAGCGCCACCTTCGGGAAAAAGCTTAAAAAACTGTTGGTATATTCACAGGCTTCCGTGATAAAGTACTCTGGTCCTCCTACTCTCACATTCCCGCCGATGGAAGGAAGGATTCCCCCCACGGAGATGGTCGGATCGTACCCGCCCTCCAGGAAAATATGGGAGATCATGGAGGTGGTGGTAGTCTTTCCGTGGGTCCCCGCGATGGCGATGGGAACCTTGTAATTCTTCATCAGCTGCCCCAGAAGCTCTGCCCTGGACATGATCGGCAGGCCCAGTTCCTTTGCCCGCATAAATTCCGGGTTATCGCCCTTTACCGCAGCTGTATATACTACCAGCGATACATCCGGCAGAATATTGGATGCCCTCTGGCCATAAAACACACGGATGCCCTTCTGCTCCAGCGCGCGGGTAAGAGGACTCTCCTTCGCGTCCGAGCCGGAAACCGAAAACCCCTCTTTTTTCAGAATCTCGGCAAGACCGCTCATGCTGATTCCGCCGATCCCGATAAAATGGACACTTATCGGATGATGAAAATCTATCTGATACATATCAATGACTCCTTTACAATTTCTTCCGCTGCTGTTCTTTCCGGACAGATATCATGATTATACATCGAATCCGGACAATTGAAAAGTGGGCATTGTCATAATTGAGCAAAAAGCATCCTTCACTTTTGACAAATCTGGTAAGATACTGGTAAATACAGATAAAAATACAGAAAAAATCAGGAAAATCATTGTAAATAATGTTCACTAATTTTTCGAAGTATGTTATAATACAAGAATCATAACATACAAGAGGTGATTGCATGCTAAAGAAAGAGATGATAGCCATGCTCTTAGCCGGAGGCCAGGGGAGCAGGCTGGGTGTTCTGACGGAAAAAGTCGCCAAACCCGCAGTCGCTTTCGGAGGAAAATACCGTATCATCGATTTTCCCCTCAGCAACTGTATCAATTCGGGGATCGACACCGTCGGTGTGCTGACGCAGTATCAGCCGCTCCGCCTGAATACCCATATCGGGATCGGCATCCCCTGGGACCTGGACCGGAACGAGGGCGGCGTGACAGTGCTGCCGCCTTATGAAAATAGCAGCAACAGCGAGTGGTATACAGGTACGGCCAACGCGATCTACCAGAATATGGACTATATGGAACAGTATCATCCGGATTATGTCCTGATCCTTTCCGGAGACCATATTTACAAGATGGATTACGAGGTCATGCTGGATTTCCACAAAGCGAATAAAGCAGATGTAACGATAGCCTGTATGCCGGTTCCCATGGAGGAAGCAAGCCGGTTCGGCATCATGGTAACAGACGAAACCGGGCGTATTCAGGAGTTCGAGGAGAAGCCCGAGCATCCCAGCAGCAATCTGGCGTCCATGGGAATCTATATTTTCAGCTGGAAGGCCATGAAGGAAGCCCTGTACGATCTTCGTGACCAGCAGAGCTGCGACTTCGGGAAGCACATACTTCCCTACTGCAAAAACAAGGGAGAACGGCTTTTCGCCTACGAGTACAACGGCTACTGGAAAGATGTGGGGACGCTGGGGTCTTACTGGCAGGCCAATATGGAGCTGATCGATATCATCCCCGAGTTCAACCTCTATGAGGAATTCTGGCGTATCTACACCAAGGGCGATATCATACCTCCCCAGTACCTTTCTTCCGATGCAGTTGTAAGCCGCTGCCTGATCGGAGAGGGCGCCGAGATCTACGGCGAAGTATACAACTCCGTGATCGGTCCCAATGTCATCATCGAAAAGGGCAGTATCGTGCGGGATTCCATCATTATGCGGAATTCCACTGTCGGCAGGAATGTTACCATGGACAAGGCCATCGTGGCAGAGGACGTCACCATCGGAAACGACGTGGTCATCGGCTGCGGCGAGGAGGTGCCGAATGTGTGGAAACCTGCCATCTATGCTTTCGGCCTTGCCACCATCGGGGAGCACAGCGTCATCCCCGATCATGTAAAGATCGGAAAGAATACCGCCATCTCAGGCGTCACGACCCCCGCAGACTATCCGGACGGGCAGCTTCCCAGCGGTCATGTGATCGGAGCAGAAAAGGATGGTGATGCAGTATGAGAGCAATAGGAATTATTCTTGCAGGCGGCAACAACAACAGGATGCGTGAGCTTTCCAACCGGAGAGCCATCGCGGCCATGCCCGTTGCCGGAAGCTACCGCAGCATCGATTTTGCCCTCAGCAACATGGCAAATTCTCATATACAGAAGGTAGCTGTGCTTACCCAGTACAACGCCCGTTCCCTGAACGAGCATTTAAGCTCCTCCAAATGGTGGGATTTCGGCAGGAAGCAGGGCGGCCTGTTCGTATTCACCCCCACCATTACCAAGGAAAACAGCTTCTGGTACCAGGGGACCGCGGACGCGATCTACCAGAATATTTCCTTCCTGAAGGACAGCCATGAACCCTATGTGGTGATCGCCTCCGGCGACGGCGTTTATAAAATGGACTTCAACAGGGTACTGGAGTACCATATCGCAAAAAGAGCCGATATCACGGTGGTATGTACCACCCTTCAGGACCAGAAGGAAGTGGAGCGTTTCGGCGTCCTGCGTATGAATGAGGACTGCCGTATAGAAGAGTTCGAGGAGAAACCCATGGTTTCCCCCTACAATACCGTATCCGCCGGTATCTATATCATCCGGCGCAGGCAGCTCATCGAGCTGATCGAGAAGGCCGCCGAGGATGGCCGCACGGATTTCGTGCGGGATATCCTGATCCGCTACAAGAACCTGAAGCGGATCTACGGCTATAAGATCGATTCCTTCTGGAGCAATATCTCCACCGCGGAATCTTATTATAAGACCAACATGGCATTCCTGGACCCGGAAATCCGGAACTATTTCTTCAAACAGGAGCCCCATATAAAGACCAGGATTTACGATCTGCCCCCGGCCAAGTACAATCCCGGAGCAAATGTGAGGAACAGTCTTATATCCAGCGGCTGTATCATCAATGGTACCGTCGAGAATTCCGTGTTATTCAGAAATGTATTTGTTGGCAGCAACTGTGTGATCAAGAATTCAGTAATCCTTA
>JAFOJB010000054.1 GCA_017420455.1 Blautia sp. | reverse complement strand
ATTCCTTCCGGATAGAGGGAATTCCAGCGGAGAAGCTGCGCTGCACTGTCCATCAGCTTTTCCAGGACCATGTCCGCAGAGAGCGGCGTTTTATATACCGCGATCCTGTCTTCTTCACAAACTTTCCCTTTCCGAAGAGAATATCTTACTCTGTCTTCATATGAATCCGGCTGTTTCCCCGGGCTGGTTTCTGTGCCGGATCTCCTCTGCGCGCCGCCCCTGTTTTTTCCGCTGCTTTTTTTCTGATCTTTGCGCTCGTCAAAGTGAATACGCTTCTCCTTATCCAGGAACAGGATCTGTATACCTTCCCGGGGAATCTCTTCCTGGGAAAATCCGGAAAGCTCGTCTGCCTGCAGCTCCTGCAGATACAATGTGTTACTTTGAAGCGTTGTATCTGCATTCAGAAGACGGATATGCTTTATCTCTCTTCCTGCCATCCCGCTGCAGATCCATCGCAGTGAGCCTTCCAGGCCGGAGTTCTCCATCATTTCTCCTTCAAGGATTCCGCCGAGTATTTCAAATGTGATCTTCATTCAGCTTTTCCCTCCTCTGCTGTCTTTTTAAGGATCCTCCCGGTGTTTTTATCCGCTGCTGTGATTCCTCTGGTTTCTTACGCTACACATTGTAGCATGAACCGGAAAAATCATCAACATGCGGTGGCTTTCCCCTTTCGCGCTTTTTTGCTATGATGAAGGCAACAATTCATCAGATATGCGGAAAATCTGAACTGTTTTCTTATGAAGGAGGTAGACCTGTTATGAGCAGCGCAGAAAACCAGGCAAAATTCAATGAACGAGTAGAACGTATCAACAAGGCGATCCGTCTGGAAAAGACAGACCGTGTCCCCCTTGCCCCCTTCTTCGCGTCGTGGGTACAAAGATCCCAGGGTTCCAGTTACCGTGACATCTATTATGATTTTGAAGCAGCCGGCAAAGCGGCTGTGGCTTTTTATCAGTCCCATCCCATGCTGGACTGCAGCTATGGCGCCCGTTTTACCAGCGGAAAAGCCAACGAACTGGCCATGTCCCAGATGATCGACTGGCCGGGCCGCCCCGGTACCATGGTGCCGGATACCAGCTCCCACCAGGTTATTGAGCGGGAGTTCATGACGCAGGAGGAATATCCGGAAATGCTGAAGGATTTCACCGGCTTTATGCTCCGCAAGTATATTCCCCGGGCTTATCCCTCCCTGAAGGCTTTTGAAAACGTCCGGCTTACTCCTACCGTTGTTCTGAATACCAGCCTGCTTTCC
Organism: Blautia sp.; assembly: GCA_017420455.1. Classification (GTDB taxonomy): domain Bacteria; phylum Bacillota; class Clostridia; order Lachnospirales; family Lachnospiraceae; genus Blautia_A. The sequence goes on along the minus strand of JAFOJB010000054.1, from coordinate 2,170 downwards.
CCGCTATACAGTCCTGCCATCCAGGAAGCTTACGGCGTTCTGAAGCAGATCTGCGATGCGGATGCAGAGTGTGCGGCCATCAGCGGTAAATATTCCGCCCAGCTGGCGGAAATCGGCTTCCCCAGCCTTTTCACCGGTGCTTCCGAGGCTCCCTATGATATCCTGGGCGACTATTTCCGGGGAACCATGGGAATCTTCGAGGACCTCACCGACGATGACATGCAGGAATACATGGAACAGGCCTGTGATATGTTCGCAGACCAGCAGATCGCTGCCCTCCAGTACTTCCGTTTTGTGCCCATGCCGGTGAAGCGTGTCTTCTTCCCGCTCCACAAGGCCATGGACGGCTTCATGAATGACGAGCAGTTTGAACGTCTGTACTGGAAGCCGCTGAAGAAGATCATGATGGCACTGATCGATATGGATGTGACGCCTTACATCTATACGGAAGGCCCCTACAACAGCAGACTGGAAATGCTGACAGATGTTCCGAAGGGAAAGGTTCTGTATCATTTTGAGAAGGTGGACATGAAGGAGGCCAAGCGTATCCTCGGCGGCATCGCCTGCATCAGCGGAAACCTGCCCATCTCACAGCTGGAATTCGGAAAGAAGGAGACGGTGGTCAACATGACCAGGCAGCTTCTGGAGGACTGTATGCCGGACGGCGGCTATATCTTCGATTTTGACGGAAGCCTGGAGAACGCCAATCCAGAGAACCTGGACGCCATGTTCGAAACTCTGGAGAAATATGGTAAATATTGATCTGGGACAGCGCCGTGCAGGCACGAAAATCCGGTCTCATATCCGGGCAGGCTGTGAATAACGGCTCAATGCGTTACAATTCACGGCCTCCCCTTCTGGGGACTTAACCTCAATGCCGGAATTATCATGGAAAGCCTCAATTTATGCGTGACTAACTCAATCCGTACATGATATACTCGTGTACAAACCTGATCAGGCCGATTCTGATTCCTGAAACTCTGCTTTCAGGCAGACATCCGCGCCGGGCAGCCAATGCAGTGGATTATTCCGCGGGACAGGAGCCAATAACTCTGTCCTGCGGTTTTTTATGTCTGGAAAGAATCTCTTCCCTTGCGAATGAGAGGACTGTTCCTGTCATAATAAAAACCGCAGGCACCTGATGAACTGTCATCAGGCCGGAACCAGATATACCCTCTGCCGGTCTTTGACAGTCCCTACGCAAATGGAGGTCGACCAATTCATGAACAACATCGAAATTTCTGATTCTGTCTTTGAACGTACTGCGTCCCGGGTATCCCTGGTAAGCATGTTCGTCAACCTTTTTCTCACCGTCTTCAAATTTATCGCCGGTATTCTGGGCCATTCCGGAGCTATGGTCAGTGATGCCCTGCATTCTCTGACGGACGTGGCCGGAAGCCTGATCGTCCTTGTCGGCGTCCGTCTTTCCGGCAGGCAGTCGGATGAAGGACACCCCTACGGCCATGAGCGGATCGAATGCATCGCTTCCATCATTCTGTCCGGCATCCTTCTGGCCGCCGGCGCGTCCATCGGCCTGGGCGGACTGAAACAGATCCTTGCCATCGGGGAAACCACTCCGACGCTTCCCGGGCGGATCGCCCTGATCGCGGCCATTGTATCCATTGTGGTAAAAGAAACCCTTTTCTGGTACACATATAATAACGCAAAAAGGATCAATTCCGGAGCACTGAAGGCGGAAGCCTGGCATCACCGGTCGGACGCCCTGTCTTCCATCGGCGCTTTAATCGGTATCGCCGGAGCCAGAGCCGGTTTTCCTGTTCTGGAGCCCATCGCCAGCCTTCTCATCTGTGTACTGATCGTCAAGGCAGCGATCGAGATCTTCATCGATGCCGTAAACAAGCTGGTAGACCACAGCTGCAGCGCGGATCTGGAGCATGAGATCCGCTCCTGTGTGGAGCAGCAGAATGGCGTTCTGCGCGTAGATCTCCTGCAGACAAGAGAATTCGGCCGGAAGGTCTATGTGGATCTGGAGATCGGCATGGACAGGGATCTCCCCCTGGACAAGGCGCACAGCGCGGCAGAAGCCGTCCACGACGCCATAGAACAGCAATTCTCCCAGGTCAAACACGTGATGATCCATGTAAATCCCGTATAAATACAGCTGCGGTTCACGGCCTCGCCGGCCGGGGACTGTACCTAAAAACAAAGT
>JAFOJB010000053.1 GCA_017420455.1 Blautia sp. | reverse complement strand
GATATTGATCTTCATATCCTGAGAAAAAGGTACCTGTGGTCCTGAAAATGCTGATATTCGGAAAGTTATCACAGAGGGCAGAATCCATGCCCTCTGTTTTTTATTTTGTGAGGTTATGAACATGCTGGAAAAATTATATGTGCAGAGGGAGAAGGATTTTACGTACCCCATCTGTTTCGAGAATTCTTTTGAAGCCCTGCCGGAGGAAATATCCGCCGTCGGCCTGGAGGGAAGGCAGTTCTGCCTGGTGACGGATTCCAACGTTTCCCCCCTGTATGCAGAGGAGGTGGCTGCCGCCCTGCGGAAAATCTCCGGACATGTTTCCGTTTTTACCCTGCCGGCCGGAGAAGAGAATAAAAACCTTTCTGCTGTAGCAGATATTTACCGGCACCTGATCGAAAACGGGATGGACAGAAAAGGGATCCTGGCAGCTCTTGGCGGAGGCGTTACAGGAGATATCACCGGCTTTGCCGCGGCAACCTATCTTCGCGGAATCGATTTTATCCAGATCCCTACCACGCTGCTGGCTCAGGTGGACTCCTCTGTAGGAGGAAAAACCGGCGTGGATATGGACAATTACAAAAATATGGTCGGCGCTTTTCATCAACCGCTGCTGGTCTATATGAATCTTTCCACCCTTCGCACTCTTCCGGAGGAGGAGTTTGCCTGCGGAATGGGGGAGGTCCTGAAAACCGGCCTGATCTGCGACGGGGATTTTTTCCGCCGGACGGCTGCGGACAAAGAAAAAATCTGTACAGAGCTGCAGCCGCTGGCGCAGATGGTGCGGAGGTGCTGCGAAATAAAAGCGGGAGTAGTCATGCGGGATCCGAAGGAGACAGGAGAAAGAGCCAGGCTGAACCTCGGCCACACCATCGGCCATGCGGTAGAGAAGCTGAAGAACTTCTCCCTGAAGCATGGACAGTGTGTAGGCCTGGGACTGATCGGCGCCGCGCGGATCTCGTACGAAAGAGGACTCCTTACCGCAGAGGAGATGAACGAGATCCGCGCAGGTATTGTCAGGTACGGACTTCCGGACACAGTATCCGGACTAGCCCCCGAAGATGTACTTGCCGCCACGAAAAAGGACAAGAAAATGGATAACGGACGGGTCCGTTTTATTCTGATGCGGGGCATCGGCGACAGCGTGATCGACCATTCCGTGACAGATGAGGAGCTGCTCTGCGGCATCCGTGAGATTCTTGCGGAGAGCAGCGGCACGGACAGGGAAGCCCGGGCGAAATGCGGGACAGCGGGGATCGGTGCATGAAGGAGAAAAAAGCATGGGCCTGGTTCCTGGGAATGACCGTTTTCCTGGTCTGTCTGGATCAGGCTTCCAAAGCCTGGGCTGCTGCCGTCCTGAAGGGAAACAGCGGCATTCCGGTCCTTCCGGGGGTACTGGAGCTTTATTATCTGTATCCGGAAAATAAAGGCATTGCCTTCGGCATGTTTCAGAACAGCGCAGGCGTGCTGCTGATCGTCACCGGCCTCCTGATGCTTCTGCTCCTCTGGGTTTTCCATAAGGTTCCCAAGACACGGTACTTTTTCCTGATCCACCTGGTATGTCTTCTGTTTTTTTCGGGAGCCCTTGGAAACCTTCTGGACCGGGTATGCAGAGGATATGTCATCGACTTCCTCTATTTTTCCCTGATCAGCTTCCCGGTTTTCAATCTGGCAGATACGTTTGTAGTCGCTGCAGCAATACTGATGGTGCTTTCCGGCATTTTCAAATACAAGAATGATGAGGATTTTGCATGGCTGAAAAATACACGCTGAAACAGGATCTGCCGGAGGAGGAGCTCTGGGAAGAGACTGACGGAGAGGCAGATGGAGAGGCAGATGGAG
>JAFOJB010000546.1 GCA_017420455.1 Blautia sp. | reverse complement strand
GATGCATCCTTTCTCCGGACGGGGAGCTGCTTCTTCCGAATGTGGATTTTGTTCTGAAGGAAGCTTTCTATAACCGTGTGATTCCCTATACCTATTATTCGACAAGACCGGCAGACTATGTAATCCAGGAAGAGAACGGCATGTGCATCTTGTACGACCAGAATTTCAGGATTCAGGGATTCTATCCGAACCCATACCAGGCAGATGCCTATGTATTTCAGCAAAGCGCAGGGGAGTATGTCCAGGGGAAAACCTATCCGGAGCTGGGAGATCTGGCGTGTACAGGCTTTGTCTATGACGAGGAGGGAATTTACCATCCTGCTGCCAGGACGGAAGGAGGAGCGTATGTTTTCGTGGATGGGACGACAGTATTTCTTCCCTTTGCAGGGGATGAGAAGCTGGTCCAGCTGAATCGGAATTATTATATCACGGAAACGGAAGACTATCTGAAGACCGCGCGCAGAAGAGATACCGGAGAGATGGTGGTCATGACAAGCGTAGATGGCGCCATAAGTACCTGGTTTTCTCTGGGAACAGAGGGGCTGCTGGTTCAGGTCGGCGGCTACGAGGGGGACGATTATATCATTACCGGCACCATATATGACGGTAACGGAAATCCAACTTATTCCATCCGAAAGGGCTATCTCAGACCCTGGACGAAAAACCTCTGGCATCTGAGCAGAGGAATCTACAGTGGAATCGCAGATGGTGAAGGAAACTGGGTCGTGCGATGGAAGGATATGTATTCTCAGGAATAATCCGCAGGAATAATTCACAGGAATAAAAAGAAGGATCCTGCAGGGATCCTGTGAAAGAGCAGAGCCGCCGGTCACTGACCGGCGGCCCGGTTTTTTCAGAAGCAGGAACAGCCTTTTTCAGGAGGAAGTTATGGCTCCTCCAGGAAGCAGGAACGGCTTTTCGCCAGGTTTCAGGAACGGCTCTTCTTCAGGGCTCAGAAATGGCTCTTCTCCGGCGGGCAGGCCTGGTCCTGGCAGGCAGGAAGCGGAACGAGGCTCTTTCCTGTGCGGCTTTGTTTTAAGGCTGCAGATCAAAAAAACTGAAATCGAAAAGATCGCCCAGGGAGGGAGCCAGCGGCTCTCCTTTCATGACGCTGATCACGCTTCCCAGTGCTTCCTCAAGCTTCTCGGGATTCCGGAGGGTTTCCAGAAGCCTTGCGGTATTTTTCGCATCTGTCAGGGCGTCGTGCATGCTTCCCTCGAAATCCTTCCCTGCAAACATGATGGCATTTGACAGAGAAGTGTTTTTTTCCATTCCTACCGTGGTGTCGTACTCCTTCTGGAGATCGCACCAGCAGTCCATCAGTTTTGTTTCCTGTTCCGACAGCAGAATTTCTTTCAGCTGGATCTCCCGCAGAATCTGCTCCCGGTCGCTTTGGCTCCACTGAACGATCTGGACGGAATCGCCGGCGGCCAGGCACCAGCTGAAAAACCTGTGTATCTCTGTTTCAAAATCCGAAGCCTCGCTCAGCATTTCGGTGGTGATGCCGGTAAGCTTTTTTATATTGTTGGCTACGGCTTTATTGTATTCTGGCCTGACATAGGTCTTGAAGCTGTCTGTTTCTTTATAATTCTCATCCAGAAGAACCGCGCCGATCTCTATCACTTCACTCCTGCACATGGGCCAGAGCTCTTTATTCTCGTACGAAATCGGGTTCATTTCCAGATCTGTCACGATATACTTCATGCTTTTTCCCCTCTCCGTATCGGATGAAAAAAACAAATGTGCCTTTACCATTGGAATCAGATGACGCCGATGCAGAAAGCAGATGTGTTTCCCGCATTGGAATCAGATGACGCCGATGCAAAAAACAGCCGTGCTTCCCGCATTGCGCATATTCCGACGTTGTCGGACAAGCATTCTATTTTCGGCCGGACAATTGCCGCATGTTTCTCGGACAATTGCCGCGGGCATTTCGGACACATCTCGATGTGCCCGAAAGCCCGTGGAATCCAGGGGTTTGGGGGTGGAAGACCCCCAAGAAAGTTGACTGGCATTTTGTCCGCTTCCGATGCGGCATCTGTCCGCTCATGAATAGAGCGCTGTCCATTTTTCGTGCGGCTCTACGTTTAGATAAGGCATAGTCAATCAAGATGACCTTTGATTACTGCAAGATATTAGTGCCCCTCTCATTATAAATAATCCGGATCTAATGGTATAGGGCTGGATTATCTATCGGATACTTTCATATTGCATCCACTGTGGTTTAATGATATGTTACAGTAAGCCCACTAAACGAAAGGAACCTCTCCGTGGAGTACAGGTAGAAGGACATGGTGATAATTCGGATCTAATCTGGCATTCGTATAAAGCATTTTTCTTTGTGATCATTATCCAGAGAATCAAAGGCACTTGTCTGCGTACACGGACAGGTGCCTCTTTTTTACAGGAGTTTCTATAATGAATACGACT
>JAFOJB010000052.1 GCA_017420455.1 Blautia sp. | reverse complement strand
CGCCGTCCGCTCCGACCTTCGATGTCTTTGCCTTCACATAATAGGTCTTTCCAACCTCCATGCCGGTCCGGGTATAGCTGTGGATTCCTGTACGGAGAGTGATGGATCTGGCGTTTTTAAATTCCGGATTGTCCGCGTACAGGAGATGATAATTGTCTACATCCTCCACCTGGCGGATGATGACCCTCCAGGCTCCGGGAACACTGTTATAGATATTATCCAGCACCGTCTGACGGGGAACTACCTTTATGGCGGCTTTTACAGAGGCAGGCTCATAGTACTCATTCCCGTTCACGGAAGCGGTGATCCTCACTGTCCCCACATTTTTCACGATCAGAAGTCCGGATTTGGACACGGCGGCTACCGATGGATTATCTCCGGTATACGTGATCCTGGCGCTCCGGTTGCCGCTGACCATCTTCGCCTGAAGCTGGAGCGGATCGCTGTTGATCCGGACCGAGTTCCCGGACAGGGTAAGCTTCTGTCTGATCTTAGTGACCTTATATTTCAGAATGGTCGACCCCTCTGCATTGCCCTTCAGTGTGACCTTTACCCCATGTGTACCGATTTCCATGGAAGTGGCGGAATACGCTACCGTATACATGGAGTCCGGATAATTATTCCCTTTGGCATCCTGAATGATGACGGCAGGCTTTCTTTTGTTTCCGTTATAGGTATAGCTGGTTTTGATCAGCTTCAGCACGGCAGGATGCAGAATCGGCACCTGGTTTTTCAGCGCGCCGCAGTTCCTGCACACATCGGCAATAAGCCCGTCTTCCTTGAAATTGGCCTTTTTCAGTACCTTTTTCTTCTCCCAGTCATGGGCAACGGTCCGTGTCTCCTTTTCGCCGCACCGGACACAGGACCGTTCCTGCGCGCATCCGGAACCATCTTCAGCCGGACCGGTGAGCTTCCATGCGCCGAAAGAATGCTCTATACGGTCTCTTTCCAGGCCGCAGATCTCACAGGTTTCATACCGGACGCAGCTTAGCGCGGAACCGCTTCCCTGCGTGTTCTGTACTCCATCCCCGGCAGATACCCACTGATGTTCATGTTTTCTGGTGACGATGCAGTAATTATATGCATTGTTATTGTAGGCCCATAAGGTAAAGCCATAGGCTTCTCCCACCTTTGCATGAAACGTATACTCTGCGGTGACATACTCACTGACCCCTGTCGCGTCCGGAAGAGCATGGATTTTCTGTGTTCTGTCGTACTTCAGAAATGCCGCCCGTTCTACCTGTCCGTATTCCCTCCTGTGCACCTGCACGAGGTTTCTGGACATGATTCCCCATTCAAACTGCTGCGCGGGATGCGAAACCAGGAAGGTATAATCCCCCTCTTCATATGGGAAAAACACGAAAAACCATTCCTTCTCATAACTGCCCACGGAGCTGTTCTGGAATCCGTATCTGATACCCTCCCGCAAATAAGCGTCATAGCTGTAAAAATCTCTGTTCCAGTACACATCATAGGCATCCGGATCCAGCGTCTTTCCACCGTTCGCCATCTCCTCCGTCTTCGTCAGAAGCTCTGCCTCTCCTGCCCGTAAAAGCTCCTCCGCTTCAGACAGTTCTCCTGCAGAAAGGATATCCTGAGAATCCACCCAGACTGTTTCCGGAATACTTTCCGTGAGCACCGGAACAGGTTCCTCTGCGGATTCCTCTTCCGGGGACGCCCCTGCAGGATCCTCTGCCGTCTCTGAAAGCCCGAAAAGCTCCTGTGCAGGCTGTTCCTCACGGGTCTGTGTCTCATCTGTCTGTACTTCTCCGGCGTTTTCACCCGTCTCTGCTCCGCGACTCTCCCCGGCTTCAGAAACATCCCCGGTTTCTCCAAAAGTCTCCTGCTGCCGGACGTCGGCTCCTGTCGTGCCGTCTGTCAGAAGTACTTCCAGAGAAGAGGTCTCCTGCGCAGCTCCCTCCCCGTATATTTCCTCTGCCGGAGAGGAAACGCCTGATACCATGCCGATAGCAGCGGCCAAAAGGACTATTCCGATTCTTTTTTTCATGATCTCCTCCTGTGGAACATCTCAAGTCAGCCTGCTTTGAGTGCCGGATTCTGGTATCTTCCTTCCAGGAATGCCAGCATCTTGTTTTCATCTGAAAGCGCAGCAGCCGCTTCTGCGGAAAGGTCCTTTCCCTGCGCATCCTTCCAGATATATGCGCCTGTCTGATTTGTTCTGATCAGAAATCTCTGAATATTATGATATACCTCTGACAGGCAAAGCGTGTTGTAGGTTCCCTTATAGCTTTCGGGATCTGCGTAATTTCCTCCCTCCACTTCCATGGAAAGGGAAACCGTATCCGAAAAATCCCCATCTCCGTTCAGGTCGGCCTGCAGGGCATCTTCCAGGGCAGAAAGGTTCTGTCCGTTTATATTATCCACAAAATCCTTGGAAAACAGTCCGGTAATCCTTTCCCGGAAGGAAAGCTCCGATGGCGGCAGGGTACTCATATATTCCGCGAAGCTTTCTCCAAGTCCTTCCCTGAGGAGCATGTACACGGCTCTGTATTCCAGGAAATTCCATCCGGTTTTCGCATTTATATAAGCCTGCTTCACCTCTGCCTTCATATTCTGGATATTGGTATCCAGAATCAGGAGTCCCTTTACAGGAGCGGTGCACTGATCCGGAGTCTGGTCCGCTTTTCCATCATTGTCGGTATCGACGCCCTGCACCATGGCTGCCGGAAGGACAAGCGTGAAGGCGGTCTCCCCCGCTTTCTGGTCCTCCTTTGTCGTCAGCATCCAGGTGTTTTCCTTCCAGTCCCATATCCAGGTCTGTTTCGGGGTCTTCACTGCCTGACTTTCCAGCTGGCTGAGCGCCGGCGGTGCAGGCGTCGGCGTTGCTTTGGGCGTGGTATTTCCTGTGGATGTATTCTGAGAAGTACTTGTCTGGGGAGTGTAGGAGCCGCTGCTCTGCTGGGAAGAAGCCCCCTGGCTCTGGCTGCTTTCCTGGTAAGATGTGTCCTCCTGTCCGTTATCCTGGCTCTGGGACTCTTCCTGGCCCTGGGATTCTCCCTGCTCCTGACTGCCCTCCTGGTTTCCCGTGTTTTCCGGTTCCTGTGTCTCCTGGCCCTGCGATTCCTGCTGGTTTTCGCCGCCCTGAGACTCTGTCCCGCCATCGGTACTGCCTTCGTTTCCCCCCTCTGTGTTTTCCTGGTTTCCGCCCTCCTGAGAGCCGGAACCTTCCTGACTGCCGGAGCCCTCCTGGCTGCCGGAACCCTCCTGGCTGCCGGAACCCTCCTGGCTGCCGGAGCCTTCCTGACCTCCGGAACCCTCCTGACCTCCGGAACCCTCCTGGCCTCCGGAACCCTCCTGGCCTCCGGAGCCTTCCTGCTGCTCTCCGGGATTATCCGGGACCTGAGGCTCCTCCTGGTCCCCCCCGCCTGTTCCATCGTCTATAATCGGCGGATCCTCCTGCACAGACGGATCATCCTCTCCGGTATCGACATCGCTCTGGTCAAAATCCGTGTATTCTTCACTGTCCGCGGGATCCTCTCCGGTAGTATCTACATCACTCTGATCGGTATCGGTATAATCCTCTACCAGCAGATCATCGAATTCCTCTGCGGAAGTATTCCCTGCAAATGCCAGCATACCGCACAGAAGCCATACAACATATTTCTTTTTCATATTCCCACTTCACCTCTTTGGTATTCACTTTTGTAATCTCTCTGTCAGACTCTCTGTTAATCTTCTCCGTTATTCTCTTTGGTTCTCTTACATCGGGGGGAGGCTGTCTGCTTCCTGTTCTATTATACAAAGGTATGCAGATATCCGTCAACAATGGATTAAAAACGCTGCCCTGGCTGAGCTGCTGTCCATGACCTCGCCTCTCCGGGAGTATATGTGTTTCGAGATTTGCCGGCTCTGCCGACTGCAGAGAAATCCTTGTCCGTGTCTTCGGGCCAGAGCACTATGACCGCAGACAATGATTCACCTTCAGTCCGTCAAGGGGACGGCAAGACAGGCAAGACAGGGGGGCAAGACAGGGGGACGGTTCTT
>JAFOJB010000545.1 GCA_017420455.1 Blautia sp. | reverse complement strand
TATCCGGGGAATGTTCAGCCGCATGCCCTATATCGAGGGGGCATGGATGGACAAATACCTGGGAGGGTACTATCTGCAGTATGCGGCGCCGGGAACGGAGTACAATACCTATGTGAACGGCGTGTATGTCTCGGACCATCCGCTGGGGCCGTTCACGCTGGCACAGAATAACCCCTTTTCCTACAAGCCGGGTGGTTTTCTTCCGGGAGCCGGCCATGGCAGCAGCATGCAGGACAGGAACGGAAACTGGTGGCACACCGCCACCATGCGGATTTCCGTAAATCATCCCTTCGAACGGCGTGTGGGGCTCTGGCCTGCCGGGTTCGACGAAGATGGAGATCTGTACTGCGACCAGCGCTACGGGGACTGGCCGATGGAGCTTTCAGAAGGAAAGAACCACGCGTGGCAGAAACCGGCATGGATGCTGCTTGGCGCCGGGAAAAAGGCATCGGCCTCCAGCAGTATGCCGGGGCATGGTCCGGAGCTGGCCCTCCAGGAGAATGTGCAGACCTGGTGGAGAGCTGCAGGAAACGGACGGGAGGAATGGCTCCAGGCGGATCTTGGAGAGATCATGAAGGTACATGCGGTGCAGATCAATTTCGCAGAGGACCATATAGAAATCCCTGTCCCGGGAGAAATGCGCGGCACTGAACAGAAAAGATATATTGAAGAAAAGGAGTTATCCACCTGCTGGAAGCTGCTGGCCTCGAAGGATGGAGAAAACTGGCAGGTGATCGAGGATAAGCAGGACGCGAAGACCGATCTTTCCCATGACCTGGTGGTCCGGGAGGAAGGCTTTGAAGCGCGGTTCCTTCGGCTTCAGGACCTGCAGGTGCCCTATGGGCAGAATCCCTGCATCTCGGGTTTCCGCATCTTCGGAAGCAGAGAAGGCGCAGCGCCTTCGGCACCGGTCTTTCACGCGGAGCGGACCGGGGACCTGGATATGGAGGTGACGGTCGAGCCGCAGGAGGATACCCTGGGGTATAACATCCTGTTCGGGCAGACACCGGAGAAGCTGTATCACAGCTATATGGTATTTGCTCCCGGGAAACAGCGTATCGGCGCCCTGATCAGAGGCCGGGAATATTATGTCCGTGCAGATGCCTTCAACGAATCCGGGATCACGGAAGGAAAATGTATCAAACTCCTGTAAACAGGGGCCGGATACTGTCTGAAGCTGCAATGCAGAGGAAGGAGGGAACCGGCAGACGGCAGGAATGTGACAGACAGAGCCAGAGGATTCCGGTGAAAAACCGTTCATCGGAAAAAAGACTTAGGAACTGTACAGTGCCTGACCTTTACAGATGGCACAGGATAAATTCGTTCAGGCAAGGCAGAGGAATGAGTCGATGCGGGCAGCGACGTATGACGGCGCTGCGTGCCAGCGGCACGCGTTTAGCGCATGACCGGGCCGGGAGGCGGGACCAGCGCAGCCGGGGCGGATTCAGACGCGCCGGATGTAAAGGATATTTATGGACGGTTTCTTACACTTACTGACAGATAAGGAGGAACAAAAATGAAGATACTTGGGCTTTCCTGTGGAACCAGGAACGGAAATAACGATACCATGTGCAGGGTAGCGCTTGAAGCCGCAAGAGATGCCGGAGCGGAGATCGAATTTATCCATGTTTTTGACTGGGATATCAGATACTGTACGGGCTGCGTCGCCTGCTCCAGAGGCCTTGTGATGGGCAAGGGCATGGTCTGCACCCAGAAGGATGATTTTGCGGCTCTCTTTGACAAGATGGCCGAGGCAGACGGCGTCCTCATCGTGGATCCGATCTATGAATCCGGCGGCTCCGGGCTTTTCCATGTTCTTTGCGACCGTATGGGCCCGGGACATGACATGGGCATGCTCCTGATGGCGGATGGTATGCTGAAGGAGCAGGGAAAACCTGGCCTTGATCCGAAATACCTGAAGAAAAAGGCCATTTCCTTTGTGGGCATCGGCGGCTCCGACTGGGCCTGCCGTGTGGAGACAGACCACGCGATGCTGGCTATGAGCCCGGCCTGGAAGGTGATCAACAACGAGTACTTCTCCTGGAGCAAGGACGTCATCATGCAGGACGACAAGATCGAGCGGATGAAAGAGATCGGCCGGAATCTGTGCAAGGCTGCGGCAGATATCGAGAACGCCGCGTGGATGGGCAAACCCGGCGCATGTCCTCACTGCCAGGGAAACAATTTCTATATCTTCCCGGGAACTACCCACTGTGTCTGTGAACTTTGCGGCCTGGAGGGAACTCTGGAGATCGTGGACGGCGCCTTCCGGTTCAAATTTGATCCGGCAGACGAGCATAAGGCCCATGATACCATTTCCGGCAAAAAACTGCATGGAGAGGATATTTTCCGGAACGAGGGCAGGCTGATGAACCTCAACAAGGACGAGGAATTCAAACGCCGTAAGAAGTATTACACCCAGATCTGCGCCCCGACCCAGGCACCCTCCAAATCCTGAGAGGGAAAAAGGGAAAAAGAGAGAAACGGGGACGGTTTCGCTCAGGATTCATTTCCTGCAATAAGGGACTTCCACAGGCTTCCGTCGGTTTCGACCACATAGTTCTGTCCGCTCAGCCGGATCGTGTTTTCGTTCACAAAATCGTACCGGCATTCTTTGCCGCCCGGCAGCGCAAAGGCTATAAAGTAGTGGGTAAACTCGGACTGGTCGGTAGCGATCCCCAGGATGATGGTGTTGCTCAGGGCATAATAGACGTTCTTGATCAGCGCCGCGTCCGTCGAGGATCTGAAGTTGTTTTCCACCTCTTCGTTTTCCTCCCGGGCCGTCCCTCCCCTCTCATAGTACCAGGACATGCTCTTCGGGAAAATATTATTGTTTTTATTCTGTACCAGGAGCCTTACCTCCTCGCTCGGGTCAAAATTGTACAGGAACCCACCGATCCCGTCGTCAACTCCCATGCTTGTATGGGTGGTTTCCGAAGTCTTCTCCGCGCCGCAGCCGCGGGCCACCGTGCATAATATCGCGGTCAGAAGAAAACCTGCCAGATGCCTTTTCCATTTTTTCATAAATCTACTCCTCTTATTCGCAAGAATACACGGCCAAACAATGTCGTCGGATGGCGATTCCGAATCCCCTTCCCTGTCTGACTGCAATGCAGCAAGAGCAGAAAAGACAGACGTCAGGGAAACCCGTTCCTGTGATTCCGATCATTTTTCTGTGAACACATACTGCTTCAGCCTCTCAAAGGCTTCTTTTACCCATTTTGCCGGAAGGGCCAGGTTCATGCGGATATTGGTTTCCCCGTGGAAAGGACGGCCGTTCTGCCAGGCGACGCCCACTTCCCAGCCGGCAGAAAGGACCTCCATATAGGTTTTCCCGGTGCGTTCCAGATATTCTGCGATGTCCGGAAAGAGCATATAGGTTCCCTGAGGCGTGGATACGTTTACTCCCGGGAAATTCTCCCGGATGAAAGAGACACTGTAGTTTACGTTTTCAGAAAGCACCTGCCGCAGCTCCATGACCCAACGCTGCCCCGCTTCGCTGTAGGCGCCGATCAGAGCGTGCTGGCTGAGGACATTCATGTCGTTATAGCCCGTGATGCGCGACTGCCGGCTGACCCGGTCCTTCAGGTACGGATTGTAGATGATGTGGTAGGAGCCGATGAGGCCTGCCAGGTTGAAGGTCTTGCTGGGAGCATACAGGGCGATGGTCCGTTTTCTGGCGTCTTCGCTGACAGATTGTGTTGGAATGTGTTCGTTTCCGTTCAGCAGAATATCACACCAGATTTCGTCGGAGATCACCAGGACGTCGTTTTCCTCGTAGATCCGCATGGCCTTTTCGATCTCTTCTCTGGTCCAGACCCGGCCGGTGGGGTTATGCGGACTGCAGAAGACGGCAAAACGGATATGGTTCTCCCTGATCTTCTGCTCCATGTCCTCGTAATCCATGCGCCAGATCCCGTCACTGTCCTTTACCAGAGGGCTGTGTATGATCTGCCTTCCCAGCCTTGTGATACAGCCGGTGAAACCGATATAGGTCGGCGAATGCAGCAAAATCGGTTCATTGGGAGTGGTAAATGCGGCGACACAGGTGGCCAGTCCTCCCAGCACTCCGTTTTCATATCCGATCTGTTCCCTGCCAAGCCCCTCCACGCCGTGGAGCTCCTTCTGCCAGCGGATGATCGATGCGTAATACTCCGGTCTTGTCTCAAAATATCCGTAGGACGGATGGGAGGCTCTGGCGACAAGCGCCTCTGTCACAGAGGGAGCTGCCACAAAATTCATATCTGCCACCCACATGGGGATCAGGGAAAAGCCCTCCTTCGGCCTTCTGGGCGCCATGCTCCCATCCCCGTCTCCGGAAAAATCCACTGCCAGCGCATCCATACCGGAACGCTCCGGTCTTGTCAGAAAATCAAATTCCAATGCCATGATATTCGCTCCTTATTCATCGTTTTCCGCTGTTTTCCACCAGTATCCCGGTTTGTCCCGGCATTTCCGGTTTCAGACTCCGGCCCGGATCTTCTCCCGGGTCCAGTCGTCTACGGCCTCCTTCAGCTTCTTCAGCTCAGGAGTGATCCTGATCTGCTCGTTGGCATAGGTGAGCTGCAGGTCATATTCCAGCGGGAGCCAGGTGGAGATGTCCGACTCATTGTGGGAGATCACCGCCTCCAGCTTATCCAGCGCTTTATAGATCCTGGCTTCTCTGGTCTCCATCGCCTTCATCTCTTTTAAAAGCTCCTGCCACTCTTCTCTCTGGGGAGAAGGGAAGCAGTCTACCCAGCGGTCGAAAACGGCTTCTTCCTTGTCTTCGTCCCCTCTGCTCTTCAGGAAGGTGGGGATATCTCCGGTGAAGGCTTCCCCCAGGTCGTGGATCAGGCACATCCGGATGACCCGGTCCATATTTACGTCCTGAAACTCCTCTTCCCCCGAGAGAAGCATGGCCATCAGGCTGATCCTCCAGCTGTGGTCGGCCACGCTTTCTCTGCGGTCCGGCTCCGTGAAGCAGTGTCTGGTATTTTTCTTGAGATTCGCGGCTGTCTTCAGAATCTCCAGCATGGTTCCGGGTTCCATATGCTCTCCTCCTTTACGCAGTATTTAGTGACATACATGATTCCGGTGCAAAAAGACATCATTCCGCTGAGCGGTCCTTTTGCCTCAGATCATGCCGCAAAACATCTGGCTGCAATGCACCACATTGCACCTGAATGTTGTGATGCAATCTGGAACAAAAATCCTCGTTGATCAAAATGTGCTTTTGGGGCTGGAATCACACGCTGTTGCCGGATGACGGTTTTACAAAGCCATCCGGAACTCAGCCGTCAGCAGAATCCGTCTCCTTCTGCTCTCCGTACAGCAGCAGGACATTATGTGATGAGATTCCCAGTTTCTTCGGCATGATCTGGGGCGTGCGGTCCTTGGGAAGACGCCACCACAGATCCGGCGTGCCCTCCTTCTGTGTCTGATAGCGGAACAGGATCCGGCTCTCAAAGGGATCCTCCCGCTGTCCCGTTATATACACAGGGAAAAGATTTTCCCTTGCATTGGGATGGAAATAATGCGCCCGTATCCCCACCTCGAGATGCTCCTCCTTTACCACGTCGTGGGTCTTAAGGCGTACTCCCCAGTCCGGGACCTCCACCTCGTGCTCTGAGAGCCGGCGGGCAGGCGCGATGTTTTTACATCCTGTGAGAAGAGCGGCTGCAGGGCTGCCGGGATCCGCAAACACTTCTTTTACGGTTCCGTATCTCAGGATCCTGCCCCTGTTCATCACCGCCACATGGTCACAGAGGTAGTAGATCTCGTCCCGGCTGTGGCTAACCAGAAGAACGCTTTTTCCGTATTCCCGAAGAAGCCGGTGGATCTGGCTCTGCATCTGCTCCCTGAGATAGGAATCCAAAGCGCTGAAGGGCTCGTCCAGAAGGAGCATGTCGGGTTCACTTACCAGGATCCTGGCAAGAGCCGTCCTCTGCTGCTGCCCGCCTGAAATCTGCCGGGGATACAGCCGCCGGCAGTCGGAAAGCTCCATCAGGGAAAGCGCCGAGCCGAGCCTCTCTTCTGCCTCTCTCCTGTTCTTCTTATGCCGCAGGGCACAGCGGATGTTGCCTTCTACGGTCATGTTGGGAAACAGGGCATAATTCTGGAAGAGATATCCCACATGCCTTTCCTGGGGAGGAAGGTTCACCCTCTCCTTGCTGTCGAACAGTACTCTGCCATCCAGTTCGATTCTTCCCTCGTCCGGTTTTATGATCCCGGCGATACATTTGAGCGCTGTGCTTTTCCCGCACCCGGAGGGTCCGAGAAGGCCTGTGATCCCTCCCGGATGCTCCAGGTCCAGCTGCAGGCAGAAGCCCCCGAAATTCTTTTTTATATGTATGGAAATACTCATTGTGTTTTCTTTTTTCCTGATTCCAGCAGATTTACGATGATCATGGTGACCGCGGAGATCGTAAGATTCACCATTACCCAGAAAAAGGCTCCCCTTTCATCGTTAGTCCTCCAGAGCTGGTAAACGGTGGTAGAGATCGTTGCCGTCCTGCCGGGCACGTAGCCGATCAGCATGCTGGTCGCCCCGTATTCTCCCAAAGCTCTCGCAAAGGAAAGCACGACTCCCGCCAGAATTCCCTGGCGGCAGACCGGCATACGGATCCGCCAGAAAATATAGGTATTGGAAAGCCCCAGCGTCTGTCCGGAATACTCCAGGTTCTCATCGAAGCCTTCAAAGGCTCCCCTTGCCGTCCGGTACATCAGCGGAAACGCCACCAGTACAGCAGCAGCAATTCCCCCGTACCAGTTCATGGCGAACCGGAGCCCGGCCTTTTTCAGCAGCATCCCCAGCGGTCTTTTCGGTCCCAGAAGGATCAGCAGAAAATAGCCGCATACCGTAGGAGGCAGGACCATGGGAAGCGTCAGGAACACATCCAGAAGTCCCTTGATGACTGGCGGAAGTCCGGAAATGTAATATGCCGCACAGATCCCGGCAAAAAAAACGATGGTGCAGCTGATGGCGGCGATACGAAGGGAGTTTATCAGCGGATAGAGATCCATATGCCCTCCATGTTCAGGAATTCACCCGGGAAAAACCAACCTTTTCAAAAACACTCATGGCTTTCCCGGAAAGCAGCCAGGACAGGAAAGCCCGGGCTTCCTCCCTGTGTGCGGATTCTTTCAATACTGCTGCCGGATAAATGACCTGGCCGCACATTTCCGCCGTGGCAGTATCCACCACTGTAAGGCCGGCGGAAAAGGCGTCGGTGCAGTAGATGACGCCGCAGTCCACGGTTCCCTCTGCAATCTGGGTCGTTACCTCCTTCACATTGCTTCCATAGGAAATCTCGCCGTTTTCTGCCAGCTCCTCTTCCTTAAGACCATACCACTCAAGGATCTTTTGGGTGTACTGCCCCACAGGGACATCACTGTTTCCCATGCCCAGAAGGATCCCTCCCTCCTGCAGGGCTTTCGCAAGCTGGTCGAAGGAGGTGATTCCTTTTTCGTTTTCCTCATTTACGCTGAGAGTCACCCTGTTCTCCAGAAGATCCACACGGCTTTCCGGATCGATATAGTCCAGCCCGTCCGTGTTCACGGAAGGATCCGCCCCGATATCCAGCTGGTCCATCTGTTTCCGGCCCGCGGAAATGAACAGGTCGCAGTCTGCTCCTTCCTCGATCTGCGTCTTCAGCGTTCCCGAAGAATCGAAGTT
>JAFOJB010000544.1 GCA_017420455.1 Blautia sp. | reverse complement strand
TGTGGTGAATGAGTCGCTGGAAACCTCGGTCCCAGGCGTGTTTGCGGCCGGCAACGTGCTGCATGTCCACGATCTGGTGGATTATGTCAGCGAAGAGGCGCATCTTGCCGGAGAAAGAGCCGCGAAATATATAAAGGACTGCGGGGACGCCATGTGCCTGCAGAAGGAGGAAGAGTATCAGATTCCGGTCACCTTCTCCGGAGGGGTTCGTTATACGGTTCCCTCCAGCATTGGTCCTTCGAAGGTCGGGGAATGGATCAAGATCCGTTATCGGGTCGGGGATGTGATGACTTCACGCAAGGTGGTTCTGTACCTGAACGGGGAGGCAGTCCTGACGAAGAAGAGGCGTGTCATGGCGCCGGGCGAGATGGAGGAACTGGTCCTGACGCGGAAGATAGCGGACAGCTGCCCGGAGATACGTTCCATTGAGATCAGAATAGAGGAGGATAAGGGATGAATACTGTAAATCTGACCTGTATCGGCTGTCCTCTGGGCTGTCAGATCGAAGTGATGATGGATGATGAAAGGAATATCCGCCTGATCACAGGAAATACCTGTCCACGGGGTGAAAAATACGCCCGCAAGGAGGTAACGGCCCCCACAAGGATCGTGACCAGCTCGGTGCGTGTCTATGGAAGCAGAACCGGTGAAAGAATGGTTTCCCTGAAGACGGCGTCGGATATTCCGAAGGAAAAAATGATGGACGTGATCCGCACGCTGCGGGGAGTATCGGTTCCCTGCCCCGTGCATATCGGAGACGTGCTCATGCGCGATATCGCCGGTACCGGTGTCGACATGGTCGCCACGAAGAATGTGGAATAGACCGGGAATGATGTAAGACATTTTATGGACAGAAGGGCTGTGAAAAACAGGAGTCTCTTATCGGCTCCCTGCTTTTCACAGCCCTTTTTCAGCCCGGTGGTCCGTCTCAGCCATTTCCGGGATTTCTGTACCATCCTGCACCGGAATCATAAACCGTCTTTACCCGCATCGACGCATTCCTCCGCCTTGTATGCACGAATTTATCCTGCGCCAGCTGTAAAGGCTATTTGTGTACAGCTCCTTACGGGATGCGGCTGTAGGTCTGTGCCAGACCCCGAATACTTCTGGCAAGATCTTCAGAAAGGAAGTTCGGACGCAGCCGCCACTGCCAGTTGTCGCCGCCGGTTCCCGGAGTATTCATACGGGCTTCTTTGCCCAGCACCAGATAATCCTGCAGGGGAATGATGCAGAGATCCGCCACAGAACGGTAGGCTTCCCGGATGAAATCCCATACCAGGGCGCCATAGTCGGTATTCATGGAATTCAGATACCTTCTGAGAAAATCCCGTTCGCCGTCGTTGATCTCGTCCAGCCAGGCGCGGGAGGGGGGATTGTCGTGCGTTCCGGTATAGACGACGCAGTTTTTCTCGTGGCGGTGCGTCATGTAGATGCTGTCCCAGCTGGTGAAAGCGAACTGGAGCACCTTCATTCCCGGAAAACCGGTCTCGGAAAGAAGCGCCTGATTTTCTTCGGTCACCGTTCCCAGATCCTCTGCGATCACCCTGAGCCCTTCCTCTGACATTGCAGGTACTTCCTTTTTCAGTACCTTAAAGAGGTCCATGCCGGGACCCTTGTGGAATTCGCCGTTTTCGGCGGTTTCGTCCTCTGCGGGGATGGCATAATACTCTGAAAAACCATGGAAGTGATCGATCCGTACAATATCATAAAGCTCGAAGCTCCGGTTCATCCGCTGTACCCACCAGGGGTAGCCGGCCTTCTTCATGGCGGCCCAGTCATAGATCGGATTTCCCCAGAGCTGGCCGGTGGCGCTGAAGGCATCCGGAGGACATCCTGCTACGACAGCCGGGGTAAGGTCCTTATTCATCCGGAAGACCTCGGGATGCGCCCATACATCTGCGCTGTCCATGGATACATAGAAGGGGAGATCGCCGATGATCTTTACCTTTTTGCCGGCAGCATAAGCGTGGAGACTGTTCCACTGGGTATTGAAGCAAAACTGCTGGAAGCAGTAAAAACCGATCTCGTCTGCCAGCCTCTTCTGTGCTTCCTTTAAGGCGGCTGCTTCGCGGGTACGGTAAGGCTCCTCCCAGTCCTGCCAGTTTTTCCCGCCCTGGTCATCCTTGA
>JAFOJB010000543.1 GCA_017420455.1 Blautia sp. | reverse complement strand
TTGTATTTTACGTCTTTATGCACAATGTGCATTGACTTTTCTGCCGGGCAGCATTATAATATTGGCAAAGCGTGCACCTGCACGGAACCACGGCAATGATCATTTTCACCATCTCCGGCGTCATTCTCTTATCCCGGCGCCGCAGGCAAAGAAAGGAGCTTCCCATGAAAAAAAGAACTCTGCTGAAGGTACTCTCTCTTGTTCTCACTGCCTCCATGCTTGTTCCCTTCACCGCTTTCGCGGAAGGCGGAACGGATGCAGGCCTGGACGATCAGACCGTACGGATCGCCATTCCCTTTGATCCGGCCACCATGGAGCCATGGGCTACCATGGGCGACGGACGTATCGATGTAATCCGCCATGTGTATGAATATATGTTTGACTATGAACATATCGGCGGAGATCTGCTCCCCTCCATCGCTTCCGGTTATGAGCAGGTAGACGATACAACCTACCGCGTTGCCATTTACGACAATATCACCGATTCCGCCGGAAACCACATCACGGCAGATGATGTTGTTTTCAGCTACGAGACCACCATCGAGATCGGCAATCAGGGCATCGGCGTCAATACCATCGACCATATGGACGTCATCGATGATACCACCATCGATTTTGTATTCAATACCACAGCCGCCGGTGCTTTCGCAAACGCCATGACCAACACGCCCATCGTTTCCAAAGCCGCATATGAAGCAGATCCGGATCATTTCGCTTCCAACCCGGTCGGTACCGGTCCCTACGTCATGGACGAGGTCATTCCGGGTTCTTCGATCTCCTTCAGCAAGAGAGATGACTACTGGCAGAGTGAAGAAGAATGCGCACGTCTCTCTCAGGCCAATATCGGACACGTAGTTTATAAAGTGATCCCGGAGGCCTCCCAGCTTTCCATCGCCCTGGAATCCGACGATGTCGATATCGCCTATTACATCGCTTCCTCCGACGCGCACCGCTTTACGGATACAGAAGGGTATCATCTGGCCGCTCTTCCCAAGGATCTGGCTGAAGTAGTTCTGTTCAACTGCGATCCGGAGAACGTATTCGCGAACAGGGAACTGCGTCAGGCTGTCTGCTATGCCATCGATTCCGCAGCTGTTCTCCAGACCGTTTATGACGGAGCCGGCGGAGTCTGCAAGACCTATGGTTCTCCTCTGTTTGCGGATTACAACGAAAAATGGAACGAGGAAGACTACTACGATTACGATCCCGACAAGGCAAAAGAGCTTCTCGCCGAAGCCGGCTATCCGGACGGAATCACGGTAAAACTGATGACGGATAACGGATCGCTGCACACCAGGATGGCTCAGGTGATCCAGAGCATGCTCTCCGTTGTCGGAATCAATACAGAGATCCTCTCCTACGATGGAACCCTGATCAATACCTACCGTTTTGATCCGACACAGTTCGATTTCTACATCACCAACAAGTCCTCCTTCGACTATATTACCTCCGTGTGGAAATTCAGCTTCGACCAGGTTGCCTACAAAGGAAGGACCCTGAACTTCTATGTGGATGCCGATCTGCAGGCCATGCTGGAAACAGCCCTTGACAGCAAGACGCATACCCCCGAAAACATCGACGCCGTACATTATGCGCTCAAGGATCTTGCCCTTGGCTACGGCATCTGCTACGGAACCAACTACATTGCCTACAACGACAAGATCGCGGAACTCGCCGTCGATTTCAAGACCAGAGTCATCGGCGGCGCCTGCATCTTTAACCCGGACAAATTCTGACGATCCCGTGCGAGGTACGGAACTGTTCGAAAATAACTTAGGAAAGATGCGCGGCAGCCTGTTCATCCGCGGGGCGAAGGTCTCTTTGCCCCGCTTTCTTTCATCTATGTGAGGCCTGTCTATGTACAGATATATTCTCAAAAGACTCCTTCTTATGATCCCTGTCCTCATCGGCGTAACGATCCTGATCTTTACCATCATGTATTTTACGCCGGGCGACCCTGCCACACAGATACTGGGTTCAAACGCGACCCTGGAGCAGCTGGAGGCCAAAAGAGAGGAACTCGGCCTGAACGATCCCTATTTCATCCGTCTCGGCCGCTACATGAAGGATGTCTTTCTGCATTTTGATTTCGGCAATTCCTACATTAACGGCCGGTCTGTCTCGAAGGATATCTTTTCCCGTTATCCCCAGACCTTTATCATTGCCTTTTTCAGTATTGCTCTTGCCCTGCTGATCGGCATCCCCCTGGGGGTCATCGCGGCGACAAACCAGAACCGGCTGGGAGATCATATCGCCATGCTGGTATCCCTGTTCGGGGTATCCATGCCAAACTTCTGGGTAGGCCTGATGCTGGTCATCTGGTTTGCCCTGGACCTCAAATGGCTCCCCGCGACCGGGATCGGAGCGCCGAAATATTACGTCCTGCCCTGTATCGCCTGTGCCCTGAACGGTATCGCTTCCATCGCGCGCCAGACACGCTCCGGCATGCTGGAGGTCATCCGCGCCGATTATATCATTACGGCCAGGTCCAAAGGCCAGACCGAAACCAAGGTCATATACCGCCATGCACTGTTTAACGCCCTGATCCCGGTCGTCACCAGCGCTGCCGGTGCTTTCGGCTCTCTCCTTGGAGGAGCCCTGGTCATCGAGACTGTTTTCGCCATTCCGGGACTGGGCACGTACATGGTCAGCGCCATCAACAACCGGGATTACCCTGCCATTCAGGGTTCCGTGTTTTTTGTGGCGCTTACCTTCAGTATCATCATGCTGCTTGTTGATCTTCTCTACGCTTTTATCGATCCCAGGATCAAAGCGCAATATCAGGGAAATGCGAGGATAAAGTTATGAAAAAAAAGCAGGGCTCCAGCCCATTTATGCTGACCTTCAGAAGGCTCTGCCATAACCGGGTAGCCGTTGTGGGAATGCTGATCACCATTCTGATGGTCCTGATGGCGCTTTTTGCGGATTACCTGATGCCTTATCCCTACGATAAGGCGGATTTTATGGCTACCTTCGCCAGGCCGAGCAAAGAACATCTTTTCGGTACCGACGATCTGGGCCGGGATATCCTCAGCCGTCTGATCTACGGTTCCCGCTATTCCCTGCAGATCGGAATATTTTCCGTCTCCGGAGCCATGGTGGGCGGCATCCTGCTGGGCTCCATCGCCGGTTATTTCGGCGGCCGGATCGACAATCTGATCATGCGCTGTCTGGACATTTTCCAGGCCATCCCGGGCATGGTTCTTTCCATCGCCGTATCCGCTGTTCTCGGACCGGGCTTCGGGAACTGCATTCTTGCGCTGACGATCAGCATGATCCCCAGCTTTTCACGAATGATGCGGGCTTCCATCCTGAATGTCCGGAAAATGGAATATCTGGAAGCGGCTTCTTCCATCAACTGCAGCAGCTTCCGGATCATATGGCGCCATGTGCTGCCCAATTCTCTGTCGCCCCTCATTGTCCAGGCGACCATGTCCGTAGCAACCGCCATCCTGATCGCTGCCGGCCTTTCCTTTATCGGGCTCGGCGTCCAGCCGCCGGATCCAGAATGGGGCGCCATGCTCTCTGCCGGCCGCTCCTATATCCGTGATTATCCCCATCTGGTTCTGTTTCCGGGCATCACGATCA
>JAFOJB010000542.1 GCA_017420455.1 Blautia sp. | reverse complement strand
TTGCCAGAGGAGAGGTTTCGCTGGTAACGGCTACCATATGGTTTGCGCTGTCAAGGCCTGCCTTTTCCAGTGCGTCCTTTACGAAGGACTCATTGGTCAGGGTCTCCAGGGTGGTTCCGGATTTGGATACCAGCACAAAGAGGGTATGAGCCACATCGATGGAGGCAAGGACTGCCGCCGCATCGTCCGGGTCCACATTGCTGATGAATTTCGCTTCCATCCTGTGGGTATTGTTGGCTTTTGCCCAGTTCTCCAGGGCAAGATAAATTGCTCTGGGGCCAAGATCGCTGCCCCCGATGCCGATCTGTACTACGGTAGTGAATTTCTCTCCTGCCGCATTGGCGATCTCTCCGGAATGTACCTTTCTGGCAAATTCCGCGATCTTTTCCTGCTGAGCCGTATAAAAGGCACGTTTATCCACACCGTCGGCCATGACGGTATCTCCCAGCTGGCCGCGGGTGAGATGATGGAGGACAAGACGCTTTTCACCGGTATTGATGACAGCTCCATTGTAAAGCTCTGCGAATTTCTCTGTAAGCTGTGCTTCATCCGACAGTGCCTGAAGTCCGGCAAGCAGTTCATCGTTTACCTGCTTTGCGGCAAAATTGTAGGCCAGCTCCTCTGCCATGGGGACGCTGTATTTTCCTACCCGTTCCGCACCGGCTTCTCCGGAAAGGACAGCCTTCAGATCTACTTTTTCCTTTCTGGCTGCGAGAGACTGATAAGTTCCGAGAGTATCAAGGTTGTTCCATGAGACCATTTTTTCTCCTCCTATACGCTGAAATACACGGACATATGCTGCTGCCGGATGACGCTTCTGTAAAGCCGGCCGAAAGCAGACCGACAGCAGAAGCCGTCTCCATTTCTGTATCCAGTATATCACAAGGTTTTCAGCTTCTCTACAACTTCTTCAAATTTCATGAACCGGGATGCCTTGACCAGAATGGTATCCTTCTCCTCGATATAATCCGGGAGCTCCCGGAGCAGGGTCTCCCTGTCGGGAAAATATACCACCTGCAGGGGAGGGACTGCGCCTTCTGCCGCTGTCCCTGCTTTCTGCCGGGCGGCGGCCGCTTCCTTCGCTGCTTCTGCCATGGACCTGCAGAGTGTTCCGGCGCAGATGAGGAGGTCGATCCCGCATTCGGCGGCATGGACGCCTACCTGGCGGTGAAGCTCCTCTTCGTCCTTTCCCAGCTCTCCCATATCTCCCAGGACCGCCACTCTCCGGCCTCCGCCATCGTGCAGTACATTCAGGGAGGCCTTCATGGACATGGGATTTGCGTTGTAACAGTCGTCCACGATCAGAAACTTCTCTGTCTGAACCATGCGGAAACGCCCGCCAAGGGCCTGCTGCTTCTCAAGGCCTGCCCGGATCTCCTCCGTGGTCAGACCGCAAAGATAACCCACTGCAGAGGCAGCCAGGGCATTTTGCACCATATGATTTCCGGGAATGGGGATGTTTACTGTAAATTCCTGTCCGAACAGATGGATGCGGCAGGTGGTTCCCAGCAGGCCGCGGCTTTCGATCCCGTCCGCGTAGACATCGTTGGTCTCTCCCATCCCGAAGAAGACGGGACGGATCCCTTTTCCCCCAAGCTGCCGTGCCCGGAACTCCAGGCTTCCCTCCTTCATATCTGCATCCGGAGACATCTCTTCTGCGCAGGCATCCTTCAGCCTGACCAGCTTGTCATCATCTCCGTTCAGGACCACATGCCCACCGTTTTTTACATAGGCAAACAGCTCTGTCTTTGCTCTGAATACACCTTCCCGGTCTCCCAGATTCTCCAGATGGCAGGTTCCGATGTTGGTGATCACCGCAAGAGAAGGCCTCGCCACATCTGCCAGACGGCTCATTTCGCCGAAATCACTGATTCCCATCTCCAGCACCGCGATCTGGTGCTCCTCCCGGAGGCGGAAGATGGTAAGGGGAAGTCCCAGTTCATTGTTGAAATTCCCCTCTGTCCAAAGGGTATTATACTTCTGGGAAAGCACAGAGGCGATGGCTTCCTTGGTGCTGGTCTTTCCTACGCTGCCCGTCACTCCTACTACAGGAATGGACAGGCCGGAAAGATAGAATTTCGCGATATCCTTCACTGCCTGGAGAGACGATTCCACCAGGATATAAGGGCAGGGCGGTTTTTCCAGGACCCGTTCGGAAAGAACCGCCAGGGCCCCTTTTCCGGCTGCCTGATCGATATAGTTATGGCCGTCGGCCCTTTCTCCCACGATGGGGATGAAAAGGCAGCCCGGCTCCACCTTCCGGCTGTCCGTTGTGACAGAGGAAACTTCCTTCTGCTCCTCCTCCAGAGTGCCATAGAGGACGCCGCCGGTGGCAAAAGCGATATTATCAAGTGTCAGATTTTTCATACAGGTACCTCTTAAGAGTACTTTTTCATGGAAACGCGGATCAGTTCCTGGCAGAAATCCGGATATTCCATCCCAAGGACACGGGCTTCCTGAGGAATCAGGCTGGTGGGTGTCATGCCCGGAAGGGTATTTCCCTCCAGACAGTACATCTCTCCGTTTTCCTTCATCATGAAATCGAAACGGCTGTAGGCCTCCATGCCAAGGGCTTTGGCTGCCGCTTCCGCGTATTCCTGCATTTTTCTGGTAAGCTCCGGGGAAAGCTCGGCCGGACAGGTCTCAATGGTGGAACCTGGCTGGTATTTATTCTTATAATCATAGAACCCCGAAAGAGGCCGGATCTCGATCACCGGATAGGCCTTGCCGTCCACAACGCCCACCGAGAATTCCCTGCCGGAGATATATTCCTCCACTACCACTTCATTCTCGTAAGAAAAGGCATTTTCCAGCGCCTCCTCGTACTCCTTCTGATCCTGTACGATATATACGCCGACGCTGGACCCGCCGCAGCAGGTTTTCACAACTACCGGGAAGGAAAGACCCAGCCTGGAAATATCCTTCTCGCATTCCTGCCGGGTCATGGCGCACCCTTTGGGAACCGGCACATGATTCATGCGGAACATCTGCTTGCTGATCCCTTTATCCATGGCAATCGCGCTGCTCAGATATCCGGTTCCGGTATACCGGATCCCCATCAGGTCGAAGGCAGCCTGCACCTTCCCATCCTCGCCGTTGGCCCCGTGAAGCCCCAGGAAAACAATATCCGCCTTCTGACAGTATTCCAGTACATTCGGCCCAAAAAAGCTTCTTCTGCTCCTCTGGATCTCCGGAATCCTGTCATCGAAGGAATGCATATATTCCACTGCCCTGTCAATATCATATTCCTGCGGGAAGGGATCCTCCATATCGGCAGATTCGATTCCTCCGAAAATGTCGATGAGGACAGCCAGGTCCCCTTTTTGCCTGAGAGCCTTGCAGATTCCGGTTCCGGACACAATGGAGATCTCCCGTTCCGTGCTGGTTCCTCCAGCCAGGACCACTATATTCATAACAAATGCTCCTTTTCCAAATATTGTTCATATAGTAAGGATCTGCCGCAAAATAACCTGTGCATTCTGCAGCAGCTCCTGACCAGATGCTGCGATGTGATATGGACCAAAAGACTTTTGTGCGGGATGAAGTCTTTCCGCACCGGAATGATTTATGAATCATTCCGGAATCATTCATATACGACCACTGCTGTATCGACTGTGACAAATTCACACAGGCGTTCCATCCAGGATGGAGGGACATCCACCGAACCGGTGGTACCTTCCAGCTCATATGCGTCAGATGCCCAGTCCTGCCTCCAGGAGGCATCGTGAAGCGAATACTCCAGCCGGACAGAATCTCCCTGGAGAGCGGACGCATCGAAGAGATTCGGCCGGACCGGATCCGGGACCTCTACACTGCTCAGGAGCTCTTCATCCGAAAAAACCGAACCGGAGCTCTGCAGGGCGTCCTCCTCTTCCACCATTTTCCGATATTCTTCCGCAGAGATTTCCCTGCTGTAAAAAGGCAGATTGTAAGCCACCTCTGCGTATTCTCCATTTTCAAAGATCAGCGCCGGGCTCTGCTCCTCCAGTACCTTAAAACAGCCCACCGGGGTAGCGAACTCCCGGAAATAACGGGTGCCGGTCACGACCGGGGTTTCTGCGATGACATTTCCATCCCGGTAGTAGACCATATACTGATGGGTAAGATCCACCTCGATATAGGTATTTCCGATATCATTTTCATCCCTGCTCAGGGCTTTGCTGGTATAGACCGGCTCTTTTACCCTGCTGACTCCGTTTTCGATATCCTGGATCAGGGCAGCCGTTTCCTGCTCTACGCCGATGGTCCATCCGTAATTGCCGCCGGATGTGGTGATATGCCGTCCATCGTAGGTACGGAAGGTTCTTTCCTTCCCGACGGTATCGTACTTCTCTGCCAGGGACTGCACAAAGGCTGTCACCTTCTTTTTGTCAAAGCCGTACAGCCCCTCGGAATCCACCTTGATCCAGTCCTGAAATACCGACTTGTCCACCGTTTCGGAGGTGCGGGCGAAATCGTAGGTTATCACGACATCCTGAATCCGGTTCATCATGGAGCAGTTTTCGATCAGGACCTCGTCGTCTCTGTACAAAAGAGGTTTTTTATAACATCCGCTCTCTTCCAGATTCACCACCGGCTCCCGCTGCAGCATTGCTGTACGGATCAGCTCCAGGACCTTGTCCCTGTAGAGGGCGTTTCCCTCCACTTCCGGCGTGACCACGTAGCCGTTTCCGGTATCCTGAAGAGATGCGTTGACAGGCTGTACCACGTTCTGAGGATCCATGCACCGCAAAGAATCCACGGCCTGTCCCAGAAGCTCTTCAGAAAGGCGGATTTCCCTGCCGGTCGACAGCTTTCTGGTCTGCATGAGCGAAAGATACCAGAACTGGCGGTTCTGCTCCTCAAGAAGCTCCCCGACGCTCCCGTCCGAGGCGTAATGAAGCCCCGCCTCTTCCGCGGTTATGCTTTCCACGCCGTTGTTCATGGTATCTATTTCCAGAACATACGCCTGTACCTCACGTCCCAGGATTTCCTCCGCTTGTGCGGCTGTCCGGAAGCTTACATCATATCCGTTCAGCATGGTCCCGGGGAGGAATCTGTCTTTAAAATACAGAAAGCCTGCAGCATAGATCGCCGCCGTCAGAAAGATAAGCGCCAGTATCAGGGTAATTGCGATTTTTCGTCCCCAGTAGGGGTTCCTGTCTCTTCGGGCCATTTATCCTCTCCTCTTACTCCTGTCAGTTTTCCAGGAATTTCTCCACGCTTGCCAGCTTCACGCAGAGTACAAATATCTTCGCAGCTTCTGCAAGCTCTTCCATGGAGGGATACGTAGGCGCAATACGGATGTTCCGGTCTCTCGGATCTTTTCCGTAGGGGAAGGTAGCTCCGGCGCCGGTCATGACGACGCCCGCTTCCTTTGCCAGGCCTACGATGCGCTTTGCGCAGCCGTCCAGGGAATCGAAGGAAATGAAATATCCGCCGTGGGGTTTCGTCCATTCTCCGATTCCAAGCTCTCCCAGCTCGTTCTCCAGAGTAGACAGCACCAGCTCGAATCTTGGACGGATAATGTCCGCATGCCTCCGCATCTGCTCATGAAGACCGTCCAGATCCTTGAAGAACCGGACGTGGCGCAGCTGATTCAGTTTGTCATGGCCGATCGTCTGGATCTGCATATATTTCCGGAAATCCTTCAGGTTGTTCTCGGACGCGGCCACTGCTGCAATCCCGGAGCCCGGGAAGGATACCTTTGAGGTAGACGTAAATTTGTAAACGATATCCGGGTTTCCCGCCGCCGCGCATTCATGCAGGATCTCCAGGAGGAAATCCTGATTGTCGTCATACAGATGATGAATGCTGTAGGCATTGTCCCAATAGATCCGGAAATCGGGAGCTGCAGGCTTCAGACGGGCAAAGCGTTTCACGGTCTGCTCTGAAT
>JAFOJB010000541.1 GCA_017420455.1 Blautia sp. | reverse complement strand
TCCCATTCCGAAGGCTGCTGTACCGGCTATATCGCCCTGGAAGAAGCCGTGTTCGCCGTCGCCTCCGGCGCCTACGATATCGTCCTTTCGGGCTGCAGCGAGCAGGGTACCGGCATGCCGGACGGCAACACCCCGGACCACTTCAGAGTCCCGCTTACCTCTGAGGTTCTCTTCCCGGATCTGGATTCCATCTTCGACCGTGCCTACGGAAGATACCTGGGCGGCGGTCCCGGCATGAACCACGACGACTGGATCAACTACTACGCAAAAGAGAACAACCTGACGCCGGAGCAGATCGACGATATCCTGGCGCATCAGGCCTATCACTTCCGCCGCGCCGCCGCACTCTGCCCCAGAGCCATCAAGAGAAAGCCCTACGACGAGCTGGCGAAAGAGGCAGGCTTCGACGATGTATGGGAATACATGCGAAGCCCTCACAACCCGAAGATGACTCAGTATCTCCGTACTGCCAGCGATTCCTGCGTGGCAGATGGAGCCGCCGCCTGCATCGTTGTTCCCACCGAGATCGCGAAGAACTTCAACGCGAAACCCATCGAGGTTCTGGGCTGCGGCGCTTCCGTACTGGACGCCATTGTCCCGCATCTGGAGAAAAAGGCTACGGCGGAGGCTGCCCGCCAGGTATTTGAACTGACCGGCCTTACCGCAGACGATATCGACCTTCTGTTTGTCAACGACTTTATCGGATCCTCCGCCTTCCTGGCCGCGGAAGAGATCGGCTACCTTCCCAGGGGAGAGGGCTGGAAATACGTCCTGGACGGCAGGATCGCCTACGACGGCGACAAGCCCATGAATACCAACGGCGGACGTACTTCCTACGGCCATGCCTTCGGCGCCTCCGGTATGGCAGATATCTTCGAGGCCGTCACCCAGATGCGCGGCGAAGCCGGCGAACGCCAGGTTAAGAAACTCCCGAAACATACCTTCCTCCGGGGCTTCGGCGGCGCGCAGAACGTGCGCGCGCTCATCCTGGAAGCGAATTATTAAGACTTTGGAAGGAGGAGGTATCGAAATGAGTACAGAAAGAATGGCAACAGAGGAGTTCTGGAATCCGGAGCACATCGTAGAGAAATTCTGGAACGGATTAAAGGAGGGCGTGATCTACGCCCGGAAATGTAAAGAATGCGGCGCCATCGAGTTCCCGCCCCATCTCGCCTGCAATACCTGCGGGTACCATGAGACAGAGTGGACCACCCTTACCGGTAAGGGCGTCCTGAAAAGCTTTGTATTTACCGGTGTCCTGAACGCCCGTCTGGAGCTGGAGGACAGAGGCCTGCGCTATGTCTGCGGCGAGGTCCAGCTGGACGAAGGCCCCTCCATCAACGCCGTGATCGTGGGCATGAACAAGAAGAAAGCCCGGGAAGTGGACAAAATGCTTCCCGTCAGAGTCCGCCCCGTCTTCTACGACATGGGAAGGTACACCACACTGTTCTTCGAACTGGATGAATAAATAAAGTAGAGAAATGGGGACGGTTCCTTTTTCTCACTGTTGACCGGAGCCCGGCAATCGCTTATAGTAGCAATTGAAAGAGGAACACTGCGGCAGGCGGTTTGCCTCGTTTCAGGACTTAATTACAGATTTCTTTGCAACCGCCACTTTGCCGAGTGGCGGTTGCTGCGTTTCTTCGAGAAAAGCGGGAAAACAAGAAAAGGAACCGTCCCCTTTTTCCCGCTTTTCTACTAAGGAGGTAAAAGAGATGGAGAAGAAATGGAACGCTTTTTTTCGATGCAGAACCTCCCCTCTGCTCCGCTTCGCGCTTCTTACGGCTGTCCTGATATGTACAGCTTCCGGGATTTCGGGACAGGCCCAGGCAAAAGCCGTAAAGCCGGGAGATGAGATCCGGATCGGGCTTACGCTCCCGGAGACATTGGAAAACGGCGCTTTCCGTTCACTGAACGCGAATCTTGACTGTCTTTCAGAGGAGCTTCCGGTGACCTTTCTTTATTCCGGGGAAAGAAATTCCGATACGGTAGAAACCGTGGAAGCGCTGATCCGTCAGGGCGCCGACGGGATCATGATCTCCCGGATGGAGGAAAAAGAACTGCCGGTCATCTGCGGAATCTGCGAGGAAGCACAGGTTTTCTGGGGCCTTTTCCTGTGGGATATTCTTGACGATGATATCCGGGCCTTCTGCGAGGCATCGGAATACTACGCCGGAAATACATGCGAAGATGAAAAGGAAGCCGGACGGCTGCTGCTTACGAAGGCTTACGAAAAAGGACTCCGCCGCCTCGCCCTGATCTCGGAATCCGAATGGCACGCGACCTGCAGGAAACGGGAAACCGGTATTCTGGCAGCCTCCGCAGAGCTGCCCGGGATCAGCGTGCTGAATATCGTGAGGGATCTTGCAGACAGAGAGGATGCTCAGATCGTGACGGAAAACCTGATCCAGGCGTATCCGGAAATGGACGGCATCCTTCTGGTCGGTTCCATCGTGCCGGAAGCAGCCGCAGGTATCCTGGACGGTATCCGCTCTATGGAGGCCGAAGACAGGGTAAGCCTGCTGACCTTCGATTTTCCCGATCAGCTTGCCGCTCATCTGGAGGAAGGGATCCTGAAAGGGAGCTGCGGGCTTCCCCTGCTTGCCGTCGACCCCTTCTATCTTTCCC
>JAFOJB010000540.1 GCA_017420455.1 Blautia sp. | reverse complement strand
GATGGAACTGAACCGGGCACAAGTAGACGAAATTTTACAGAAGTATGAGAGGGATGGAGGAAATCTGATCCCGATCATGCAGGAAGTACAGGGCCTGTACAATTATCTCCCCAGGGAGGCCCTGGAGATGATTGCGGATTATCTTCAGGTAAAGCTCTCGAAAATATACGGAGTCGCCACCTTCTATGAGAACTTTTCCCTGGACGCAAAGGGAAAATACATCATCCGCTGCTGCGATGGAACGGCATGTCATGTCCGTAAATCCACCGCTGTGCTCAGGGAGCTTCGTAACCAGATCGGCGTCACGCCGGAGAAAAACACAACGGACGATATGCTTTTCACCGTGGAAACCGTATCATGTCTTGGCGCCTGCGGTCTGGCTCCGGTGCTGATGGTCAACGATACAGTCCATCCGGCTATGAATGAAGAGAAGGTGAGAGAGCTGATCGCCCAGTTAAAGAGCGGGGAGGTGGAAGCATGAACCGGATCGAAAATGGAGCGGCATTGGATGAAATGCGTGCATTGATGGCGGAAGCCCTTATGCAGCAGGAGAAAAAGGTCGTAGTCTGCTGCGGAACAGGCTGCGTTTCCGGTGGTTCCCTGAAGATCTTTGACCGTCTGAAGGAGCTGTGCGATGAGGCTGGGCTGAAGAACTGCATCGAGCTGGGCCTGGAGCCGGGACATACCGATGTAGGCCTGAAGCGAAGCGGCTGCAACGGATTCTGCGAGATGGGACCCCTTCTGCACATCCAGCCGCTGAATGTGATCTATACAAGGGTAAAGCTGGAGGACTGTGAGGAGATTTTTGAAAAATCCGTCAAAAACAACGAGGTCGTAGAGCGGCTGCTTTACCGTCAGGGTGAGAAGGTCTATCGTTCCGAAGAGGACATTCCCTTCTATAAGCTGCAGACCAGAAATGTTCTGGAATCCTGCGGAGAAAGCGATGCCACGGATATTGCGGAATATATCGCAAGAGACGGATATCAGGCGCTGAAAAAAGTCCTCACCGGCATGACTCCCGAAGAGGTCTGTGAGGTAATTGACAAGAGCGGGCTTCGCGGCCGTGGAGGAGCAGGTTTCCCCACCGGCAGAAAATGGAAATCCGTACTTCGCCAGAAGGAGCCAAAGCATTATGTGGTCTGCAACGGAGATGAAGGAGATCCCGGCGCGTTTATGGACCGGTCCGTCATGGAGGGCGATCCCCACAAGATGATCGAGGGTATGCTGATCGCCGCCTATGCCACCAGATCGGATGAAGGTTATATCTATGTGCGTGCGGAGTACCCTCTGGCGGTACAGAGACTCCAGATCGCCATAGACAAAGCTACGCAGTGCGGACTTCTGGGAGATCATATCCTGGGAACGGATTTCTCCTTCCACCTGCATATCAATAAAGGTGCAGGGGCCTTTGTCTGCGGAGAAGGCTCGGCGCTGACATCTTCCATCGAAGGAAACCGCGGCATGCCCCGCGTAAAACCGCCGCGTACTGTGGAACAGGGCCTTTTCGGCAAGCCTACTGTCCTGAACAACGTGGAGACCTTCGCGAATGTATCAAAGATCATCCTGAAGGGCTATGAATGGTATCGTTCCATGGGTACCGAGAAGAGCCCGGGAACAAAGGCTTTCGCTCTGACCGGAAATGTGGTCAATACCGGTCTGATCGAGGTTCCCATGGGGACGACGCTGCGCACCATTATCTATGATATCGGCGGTGGTATCAGGGACGGCAAGGCCTTCAAGGCCGTACAGATCGGCGGCCCCTCCGGCGGCTGTCTGTGTAAGCCGGAGCATCTGGATCTCCCCCTGGATTTCGACAGCCTCCAGAAGATCGGCGCCATGATCGGTTCCGGCGGTCTGGTGGTCATGGATGAAGACAGCTGTATGGTAGAGGTGGCCAGATTCTTCATGAATTTCACCCAGCGGGAGAGCTGCGGCAAATGCGTTCCCTGTCGTGAGGGGACCAAGAGAATGCTGGAGATCCTGGAGAGGATCGTCCGGGGACAGGGGCAGGAGAGCGATATCGAGCTTCTGGAACTCCTGTCAGATACGGTAACCAATACTGCACTCTGCGGCCTTGGAAAAACCGCGGCCAATCCTGTCGTTTCCACCCTGAAATACTTCCGCGATGAATATGAGGCTCATATCATCGACAAGAGATGTCCCGCAAAGGCCTGTCAGCAGATGAAACGGTTCGAGATCGATCCGGAGCTTTGCAAGGGCTGTACCAAGTGCGCCCGGAACTGTCCGGTGAATGCCATCGAAGGATCGGCGAAGAATCCTCACAAGGTCCTGCAGGATAAATGTATCAAGTGCGGCACATGTATGGATAACTGTAAGTTTGAAGCGATCAGGGAGGTGTGGTAATATGGGAGGAACAATGATCATCAACGGCAATCCTGTGGAGTTTACCGATGAGAAAAACGTGCTCGCGGTAATCCATAAGGCAGGAATCGATATGCCGACTCTGTGTTACTACAGCGAACTGTCCACTTATGGTGCGTGCCGGATGTGTGTGGTAGAGGATTCCAGGGGGAAGATCGAGTCCTCCTGCTCCATGGAGCC
This sequence comes from Blautia sp., assembly GCA_017420455.1. Lineage (GTDB taxonomy): Bacteria > Bacillota > Clostridia > Lachnospirales > Lachnospiraceae > Blautia_A. Next base: position 1,736 of record JAFOJB010000540.1, on the reverse strand, counting down.
AAGGGACGGGCTGGAGATCCGTACCAACACGAAGAGGCTGCTTTCCTACCGGCAGATGATCCTGGAGCTTCTGCTCTCGGCCCACGACTGCAACTGTACCGTCTGTGGGAAGAGCGGAGCCTGTCGTCTGCAGAGCCTGGCCTTCAAGTATGGAGTCCGCTCTGTCCGGTTCCAGGATACCAGGCCGCGTCTCCCGGAGGATACCTCCTCCTTCTCCATCGTGCGCAATCCCAACAAGTGCATTCTCTGCGGTGATTGTGTGCGTGTGTGCAGTGAGATCCAGGGCATGGGCATCCTTGACTTCGTGAACAGAGGGTCCGAGGCGAGAGTACAGCCGGCGTTCAATATGGATCTTTCCGAAACCAACTGTATCGGCTGCGGCCAGTGTGCGGCGGTCTGTCCTACCAACGCCATCCGGATCAAGAGGAATATTATGGATGCGTGGGACGCGATCTTCGATCCCAATACCCGTGTGATCGCTCAGATCGCCCCGGCTGTCCGTGTGGCTCTGGGCGAGGCCTTCCATCTTCCGCCGGGAGAGAATACCCTGGCAAAGGTGGTTTCAGCCTTAAAGGCCATGGGCTTTGATTATGTGACGGATACCACCCTTGGCGCGGACTTTACGGTCATGGAAGAGGCTGCGGAGTTCATGGAGCGCGTCAAAAACGGAGGACCCTTCCCCATGTTCACTTCCTGCTGTCCGGCCTGGGTGAAATACTGCGAGAAGAGCGACCCGGATCTTCTGCAGAATATTTCCACCTGCAAATCCCCCATGGGAATGTTTTCTCCGGTACTGAAGCGCTATTATGACGAAAAGGTACCCAGTAAGAAGAGAACCGTGGTGGTTGCCATTATGCCCTGTACTGCCAAGAAGATGGAAGCTGCCAGAGATGAATTTAAGACCGACGGAATCCCGGATACGGATGTGGTGCTGACGACCCAGGAGCTGATCGCCATGATCAACGAAGCCGGCGTGAATTTCGACAAGCTGGTGGATTATGCTCCGGATATGCCTATGGGCCTGGGCTCCGGTGCCGGCGTCATCTTCGGTACCACCGGCGGTGTTGCCGAGGCTGTGGTCCGCAGATGCATGAACGATCATAAGCGGTATCTCTCCTCAGAGAAGGTAGAGCTTATGGCTGTCCGGGGGTTTGAGGATGTAAAGGAAGCAACGGTAGAGGTGGAAGGACAGGAGATCAGGATCGCTGTGGTGCATGGAATGCGGGAAGCCCAGAAGCTGATCGCGTCTGTCCGCGCAGGAGAAAGAAGCTATCATCTGATCGAGGTCATGGCCTGCAAGGGCGGCTGCGTCGGCGGCGCCGGACAGCCTTATGGACTGACTGCAGTGAAGAAGGAACGTGCGAAGGGCCTCTACAAGGCGGACCATATTTCCGGAATCCGCAGCTCCGACGAGAATCCGATCATCGGATATCTGTATGATGAGGTAGTGAAGGATCACCGCCACGAAATGCTGCACGTGCACTATAAACGTCCGGAGTGACCGGATGGATTGACGGAAGAGACTGACGTCCGGAGTGATCGGACGAAATGAACGGACGGAGGAAATGTCCGGAGTGATCGGACGAAATGAACGGGCGGAAGAAACGTCCGGAGAAATCGGACGAAATGAACGGGCGGAGGAAACGTCCGGAGAAACCGGACGAAATGAACGGACGGAAGAAACGTCCGGAGAAATCGGACGAAATGAGCGGACGGAAGAAACGTTCAGAGTTATG
>JAFOJB010000539.1 GCA_017420455.1 Blautia sp. | reverse complement strand
TATTACCGGTGACCCAGTTCAGGTTTGCGGTACGGACCTTGATCCCGCCGGAGGTGGTGGGCTTTACGTACGCGCAGCTGACAGTTCTGGTACCAATCTGTTCAATGGGTACATATGCTCCCAGGTGCTCTCTTTCATCCTGGTTGGTGATATAAATGATCTGCACCTCATTGGGATCTGCCTTGAAATAATTCATCATTTTCTGCTGATCCGCCGCGGAAAGATCTGCGCCCAAGGTGACTACCTTCATGCCATCCGCAAAGGACGGAAGAGCGGCCCCGAGTGCCAGAGACAGGCCAAGAATTACTGCGGCTGCTAATCTGCTCTTTTTCATATTCTATCATTCTCCTTCTAAAGTCCTGAAATAGTAAATGGTTTCATGCTGCTCCTATTATAGCACTCCCTTCGGAGAGGCTGTAATCGAAATTTACCCGCCGGGAAACACAGACGTGTCAGAAGAACCGGCATACGCCGGACAACATCCTTCTTCAGCCGGTGGACACCTGAACAGGAATCTGTCAGGTGAAATACCTCCTTACCACGATTTTTCCCGTGCGCACATCCCGGATGATCATCCTGACCTTCCATTTTTCCTTTCCGTTTGTCTCCACCTCGTGCAGGGTAAAGGTCCCGGCTATCTGGCCGTAAAGCTTCTGGTTCGTATCGCTGAAGCTGTAGCCTGCCGGCACATAGATATCCCCCACGAAGTTTTCCTCGTTCAGAAGCATCAGCACATTGCTCAGACCGCTGGTTTTCTTTACATTCTCGAAGACCGTCCCGCGGTAGGCGTCGTAGGCCTGTATCCAGCTGGCGTATTCCGGGTCCGGGCGGTGATCGGAAAGATTATAATTCGTCATCAGATATCTTCCAAGGTAATCTGTGACCTTTCTGGCACCGGAACTGTTCAGGTGCGTATTGTCGAAGCTGTCGATCTCCAGATCCACCACATCCGGAAGCTTCAGAAAATTGATGTAATTTACGCCCTTTGTCTCCGCGATAAGAGCGGCCCTGTTCGCTTCCGCCTGATAGGTGGGCTGGGCAGAATAGGGAATGTAGGTGAGAAGCACCTGGATATTCATGCTCTGACATTCTTCGATGATCTTTTCCAGATATTTGACTCCGTTGGTATCGTCCATGAAAATGTTGTCGTCTCCCATGGTCTTGTAGACCGGCGGCTTCTTTACACCGATCTTGATCTCGGCCCCTTTTGTGGTTCCCTTCTGAGGGTTCAGGTCCGATGCCGAAAGATTCGACCAGCGGCTGTGATACTGGATGAAATCCCAGAGAAATTCCGCCTCGTCGCTGCTCTCGTGGAACAGGTCCGTAGCCGCGAAGATCTTGTTCGGGCTTAACGGAAAGGAGTCGAACACGTCATGGTAATTATTCAGTTTTTCAGAATTCACTTTTCCATAGACCCGAAGCTGCAGGCAGTCCAGAACCACTACCTTCGGCGTGGTATAGTCCAGGGCGTTCCGCATGGTCCAGTAGGTAAGGGCCATGGTATTGGCATTTCCGCCCAGATTATAGGAACTGATTCCATAGTCATTCCACAGCTGCATAGGATAAACCCCGTCTATCATATGGCTGGTGCCAAGAAAAAGCACATCATAATTCCTGGCTTCGTCAAAAAAAGGCTTGATTCTGGTGTAGCTCTGTTTTCTTTCCACCACCCAGGTAAGCCCGGCCAGCACTGCGATTGTGAGTACGATCGTAATGATAGTGCTGAGGAATGCCCCGATTTTTTTCTTCATATGCACCTCTGCTCCGGCCCCTTAAGGCCGGAAAAAAAAGTTGATGATCCCTAAAACTGAAAATAGATAAAGCTCGCTTCGTCATAGATCGGCCCCCAGATACCGAGCAGGAGAACTGCTCCTATGGACAGCGCGACCACGATCCACCGGAACCAGTAATCCTGCTCCGCGATGACCGTACGCAGCTGTACCCCGTTGTATTTCAGGATATCGGCTGCCAGAAGCACCAGAATACAGACCACAAGGAGATGGAAATTCTGCCGGTCCAGACCCAGTGTATACAGGGAGCCGTCGATCAGGATCCAGTAGTTCCTTGCCGTGAAGATGCTGAAAATGATGTCTTTTGCGCTTTCCAGGTTCTCTGCACGGAAAAAGATCCAGGAAAAATCCACCAGCATAAAGGTGATCCCCGTCTGCAGAAGCTTATGCGCCATGCTTTCCCGGTTCACATGAAGGATCTTCACAAACAGATCCCTTATGGGTTTCAATACTGCGCCAAGCACCTGATAAAAACCGTTCAGCGCGCCCCAGATCAGGTAGGTAAGGGCAGCGCCATGCCAGAGCCCGCTGACGACAAAAACGATCATCTGGTTCACATATTTCAGGAAAGCGCCTCTTCTGCTGCCTCCCAGGGGGAAATACAGGTAATCCCGGAACCAGGTGCTGAGGGATATGTGCCATCTTCTCCACATTTCCGCGCAGGAACGGGAAAGATACGGCGCGTTGAAATTGTCCATGAGCCGGATGCCCAGGATCTCCGCGGCTCCCATGGCAATGGTGGAATATCCGCTGAAATCACAGTAGATCTGGATGGCAAAGAAAAAGGTCGCCAGGATCAGGTACCAGCCGCTGTAGGCTTTATAATCCGCATAGACAGTGTTTACAAAAACTGCTGCCCGGTCTGCCACCACCAGCTTCAGGAAAAATCCCCAGATCATCAGGAAGATTCCATCCCGGAACCCCTCAAAACGGAACTTCTGTGGAATGGCCAGCTGCTTCAGAAGGTTTCTGGAACGTTCAATAGGCCCGGCCACCAGCTGCGGGAAGAAGGAGACAAACAGCGCATAGCGGAAGAAGTTTTTCTCCGCATAGATATCATCCCTGTATACATCGATGGTATAGCCCAGCGACTGAAAGGTGTAAAAAGAGATTCCCACCGGCAGTATGATATCGAATTTTGGTACCGTCAGCCGGAAACCGGCATGCTGCATCAGTATAATATTCAGATTTTCAAAGGCGAATTCGTAATATTTGAAGAAAAACAGGATCGCCAGGTTCATGACAACGCACAGGAACAGGCAGAACCCCTTCCGGAACCCGGTAGCCAGGCCGCCTTTCTGCTTGATGCGCTCAATGATCAGAGCGAAACAGTAGGTGACCAGTGTGGAATACAGGAGCAGG
>JAFOJB010000538.1 GCA_017420455.1 Blautia sp. | reverse complement strand
TCTTTTCAAAATGCTTTTCCCGGAACTGTTCCGGATTTCCCTCATAGCACAGCTGCGTATCCGGAAACTGCTCGCTGGTCAGATCGAAAACGCAGCCGCCCACCACGTTGTAGCAATGGATATTGCCATTCTCTGTCTTTACTCCGAAAACCTTTCCCCCGAAAATATCCTGCGCCAGGAACGCGGTGATGGAACACTGTCCCAGCGTTCTGTCGTCCTCGTTCCAGTTCCTGCGCATTCTGGGCGCGCAGGTGAAGGCGCACCAGATGCCGGAAAGCGCGTCATACAATTCCCGGGGATTACGGATTCCTTTAAACTCATCTGTAACGGCCGGAACATCCGCATGCTCCCAACCATAAAACGCATAACTCATCGTAATTCCTTTCTCCATCTGGATTTGCCCGGAAAATCCTTTTGATTTTGCCTGTCTGCTTCTGGCTCTGACTGCGCTGTTGTCAGCCGTCGATACACGGACATGGATCTATACCGGCATCTTTCTATGGCTGGCTTCCATGCTTTCCACGGAGAACTGATATTCATAAAGAACAGGTTCCGTTCCCGTCCATTTCCGGCCGGCAGTGGGAACCTGTTTTCTTTTTTCATCTGATAAAGGCAGTTATTATGCCTTTATCCCACGGGCAGCGAATCAGGCGTCCGCCAGCACAGCAGCCCGCTTCAGGATATCTGGCGGTCTGACCTGCAGATGCCGGATTCAGCGGCTTCTCAATATCCCAGCTCTTCTCCCACCAGGATGACCTTGATGCGGCCGGGCGTCCTGGAAGCACGGGTCACCACGATCTGGCAGCAGATAGTATCCGGGAAGCAGTCTGCGCATTTTCCCGTCTTTGCACAGGGAGTATCGCAATGGAGCCTTACCGTATTCGGCGCGGCTGCCATGTTGCGGGATCTTCTGATCCCTTCCTCAACGTCTGTCACTACCTTATTCATTCCGGCCACGATGATCACCGAATCTGGCCCGTAGATCAGGAAAGAAACCCTGTTTCCTCTTCCATCGATGTTTACAAGCTCTCCATCCAGAGTGATGGCGTTCGTGCTCATCAGAAATACGTCCGCGTTCACCTGCAGGGCTTTACACTCTTTGATTTCCTCCGGTGTTTTGTAATCCTCCCTCCGGATCACTTTATGTCCTGCTTCCTCGATATCCTTTTTGATCCCCATATCATCTATCGTCATGGATCCGCCGTAAGCGACGCTTTTCTTTCCTTCTCCGATCAGCTCCAGGATCTTCTTTTTTGCGGCTTCTGTATCCTCACAGTAGTACCCTTCTATCTTCCGGGGCTGCAGCTTCTTAATGATCGTCCTTGCCTGGTTTTCATAAAATACCTTCTTCGGGTTCCTTACATTATCGCTCATTGCATTCTCCTCCAGGGCAAAATCTGTCTGTACGATATCTCTTACAGTACCTCTATCTCGTAGGAAGCGTGGAAGCTCTTTCCCGGCTCCAGATGAAGGATTCCCTTCTTTTCCGGCAGTTCTCCCGTAAAGTCCCTGTCGTCCAGACGGCCATACCAGGGCTCCAGACACACAAAAGGCGCCGCGTCCGATTTCGTCCAGAGGCCAAAATACGGAAAGCCTGCGCACCGGAGAGTAACATAAGGCTTCCTGTCCGGGCCGCAGACGGAGGCTTCCTCGATCTGGGCGTCTTCAAAAATAAAGGTATCGATGTCGAATAAGTGATCCTTCAGCTGAAGATAGCCGTTCTCCAGTTCCATGTTATACACCTTGTCCGGGTTTGCCGCCACCTTCTCCAGATCGACCAGGATATACGACAGCCGCTCCTTTCCGGGAAAGAGAACATAACAGTCACTTTTCTTTGCCGTCTCCTCCAGCGGAACACGGAACGCAGGATGGGCCCCCACGGAAAAATAAAGAGGCTCTGTCTCAGAGGGATTCACAACATCCCAGGAAATCAGAAGGCGGTTCTCCACCAGCTCCTGTGTCACCTCGAACCGGAAATCGAAGGGATAGATCTCTCTAGTCTTTTCGTCTGCTTCCAGAACGTATTTCGCAGAGGTTTCTGTTTTCTCTGCCAGGCAGAATGCTCTTTCCCGGGCAAATCCATGCTGCCCGATGGTATAGGTTGTCCCCTTATACCGGTACTGCTTTCCATTTACCATGCCGACAAAGGGAAACAGAACCGGCGCGTGGTATTTCCAGTGCGCGGGATTACCTTCCCAGATCAGCTCCCGGTTCTTTTTCAGGTCCTTCAGGGAACACAGCTGGGCCCCCATATCCTCTATAACTGCCTCCAGATACTCGTTACGTAAAGTGACCATTTTTCCGCCATCCTTTCCTTAATACTCTTTTCCAATATCCTCTGTACCGGCCATTTCCTGAAAGGCCAGAAGATCTTCTGTCCCCCGGATCAGCATTACTTCTTCAAAATCACCGGTTTTCCTGTTTCTAAGCCCTGCCACCTGTTCTCCGTTGCAGATGCTGCAGCGGATCACAGGATATTTTTCTCCCGGATCGTATTCCAGTTTTTTTACCTTTTTCTTTCCGAACATCCCTGCACCATTCCTTTAAGCCCGGCCTTCCCTTTCAGACAGGCCGTTTTTCTTACTTTGATGACCGGCAAAAGCCCAGTCAGAATTAAATCTGCCAGAATCATATGATATCTCTGAACAGCGCTCAGGTACTGTCTGACCTGGTGAAGCCCGTCACGCTGCATCACAGATTGAGTATAGCACAGATCCTGTGAAAAAGCCATAACGGAGCGGGAACAGTGTTCAACCGCCAAAGCACCGGTTACGGTTCACAGCCTCACCATCCGGGGACTGTAAGTTACAGTCCCCGGCCGGCGAGGCCGTGAACTGTAACGACTGTAATAAGTACTGAACAGTAACTGAACAGCTGCCTTGACTTTAGCCGGCAGACCTTATAAAATAAAGCTGTATCCCAGGTTATTCACAGGAAAGGATATGTTCAGAAACATGATACAGATGTTATTGCAAATGTCTGCCGTCACCTTGCTGTACGTGGTATTGACGACGTTTTTATGGCTCAGACTGGGTACGAAAAAGCTCACCTTCACGGAGAAGCTGGGATTAGGGCTGATCTTCGGGCTTCTCTCCGTTTTCTCCACGCATTTCGGGGTGGATTACACTGCCATGCGGCTGAATGTCCGGGATCTTGGCCCTCTTTCGGCAGGGCTCTTTTTCGATCCGGTGTCCGGTATTATTGCCGGCCTGATCGGCGGCGTGGAAAGATATATCGCCGGTACATACTGGGGAATTGGTTCCTATACCCGGATCTCCTGCAGCATCTCCACGATCCTGGCCGGATTTCTGCCCCTGATCGTGCGGATCCATGAAGGCAGGACAAACATGTCATTCCGCATGAACGTCTTCTTTCTGGCCTGTATCGGAGCAGTCATGGAAGTCTTCCATATGTATACGATCCTCTTTACCCACAGAGATGATATCAGCATGGCGTTTTACGTAGTAAAAACCTGCTCGGTCCCGATGATTTTTTTCTCCGGGGCCGGACTTGCCGCCTGTTCCATTTCCATTCGGAAAGCATCCGGGGAAAAGATCGGTTTCTGGAAAAACGGTGAAGAAAAAGCCTCGCTGACCAATAAATTCCACAACCTGCTCTTTCTTTACCTCATCATCGTCTTTACAGGCACCTCTCTTTCTGCCTTCACCGTCCAGACACAGAACGCCCTCCAGACCGCCGAAGAGACTCTGACGATGATAACGGGAGATATCACGAAGACCTACAACCAGGTACAGGCAGCAAGAGAAGGAATCTCTCTTCTGCTGGATGAAACCATGAACCGGTTCCTGATCTCCGCCAGAAATGAAATAGAATACTCAAATGATCTGGAATCGGCAGATAACGCCTTGCTTGAGGATCTGAAAACACGCTTTGAACTGGAAAGCATCTGCATTGCCGGGCCGGATGGGAAAGTCCTGAAGTATGCGGGAAGCCCCATTGTATATGCCTCTATCTTTTCTGATGTCCTGAATGGAACATACTCACAGCTCTCTGTGAATCTTTCCAGCCGCAGAATGGCAGCCGCCATCCGTTACCGGGACGGAATGATCCAGACGGTGGCAGATATCAGCCATATGGTCCAGATGCTTTCTCTTGATGAACTTTCAGATATACAGGCCAACTTCCATGTAGGAAACAGCGGAGAGTTCAACATCATCGCACCGACAGGCGCCATTATCGCCGGAAACCGGAAAAATTCCTTCATGAGTGAGAAGGACATGGCTGTGCTGATGTCCCGGCCGGAGAGTACCTTTTTCAGAGCGAACCTGTTCCATACCGATTTCGCCTGCATGACCAGGATCATCTCCGATGATCTTCTTCTGCTGACGATGCTGCCGGAGACGGAAGTGTTCGAAGACCGCAATGTACAGGCCTTTGAGACAGCCTTTGCGGACATCCTGATCTCCACCGTAATCTATATCCTCGTCTCCATCCTGGTACGTATCCTGATCCTGAATAACCTGGAAAAAGTGAACCATTCACTGGATAGGATCACCTCCGGAGATCTGGAGGAGAAGGTTGATGTACGGGGCTCTGCAGAATTCTCGAGTCTGTCCGACGACATCAACGAAACGGTTGCCGCTCTGAAAGGATATATCGGCGCAGCCGAAAAGAGGATGGAGGAAGAGCTGGAGTTTGCCAGGGAAATCCAGGACTCCGCCCTGCCGAAAAATTTCGACTTTCCCTCAAACAATATCGAGTTATATGCGCTCATGAGCCCTGCCAAAGAAGTAGGCGGAGATTTTTACGACCTGTTTTTCATCGATTCCAACCGTCTGGCGCTGGTAATCGCAGACGTTTCCGGAAAGGGAATCCCTGCGGCGCTTTTCATGATGCGGAGCAAGACCATCATCCGGAACCTGGCAGAGACCGGTATCACGCCGGGAGAAATCCTTCAGAAGGCCAACATAATGCTGAATGACGGAAACGATATGGATATGTTCGTGACCATCTGGATCGGCATCATCGACCTGCAGACCGGTTTTATGCAGTGTACCAACGCAGGCCACGAATATCCGATCCTGAAGAAAAAAGGCGGAGATTTCTATGTCTTAAAAGATAAGCACAGCCTTCCACTGGCTGTGATCGATCAGCTCAGGTGCTACGAGTATGTCCTGAAGTTCGATGAAGGAGACCGCCTGTTTGTCTATACAGACGGAATTCCGGAAGCGATCAGCGAGGATACCTCTGAATATGGAATGGACAGGATGATCTCGAAGCTGAACGAGATGAAGGATCTCCCCTTACATGAGCTGCTTCCGAAAATGCGCCAGGATATCCGGGATTATGCCGGGAAAGCGCAGCAGTTTGACGATATCACCATGCTGGGCTTCACCCTCTGTCCCGTGAAGGAGTCCTCCGAATCTGAAGTATGAGGGTAATATGTAAATGATTTTTGCTGTGTGCTATCGGAGAAAAAGACAGGCAATTCGGAACAGTTATTTCTGGATCAATCCTAAGGAACTGTCCCTGATTTTCGGGCTGCGGGTATCCTGCCCGGCAGGAGGTTCGTAAAATGAAAAGAAAATATGTCGTAATGATTGAATGGGCCGTATTGCTGCTTTTAGCGGCGGGGCTGGCGGTTTTCTGTATCCGGAGGCTGTTCTCTTCAGGAACCACCGGGACCCCCGGTCAGACAGCAGAGCAGAGTGCTGCCGCTCAGGCTGAAGCAGGACAGGGCGGAGCAGACGCAGATGGGACCGCTGCAGCGTCCGGAGATTCCTCGGAAGGAGGCGCTGCCTCGGGCGAAAAGGATACGCCGGGTGCAGGAGCTGCAGCCGGTTCCGGGGAGGAACCCGGGGAACTGCTGGATCCGACGCCTCCCGAGGCACGGAGGTACACCCTGAGCTTTGCCGGAGACTGCACCATCGGAAGCCTGGTGGAATGGCAGGGAAGCGAACCAGGGGATTTCCAGTCGGTGGTAGGGTCGGATTACGCCTATCCTCTTTCGGGCGTAAGGTCTTATTTTTCGACAGACGATTTTACAATGGTAAATCTGGAGGGTACCTTCACCAACTCCGACAATGCGGTGGAAAAGCCCTACCGGTTCCGGGCGGATCCCGCCTATGTGCAGGTCCTTTCAGAGGGCAGCGTGGAGGCCGTGTCTGCTTCCAACAACCACTCCGGGGATTTCCAGGAGGAGGGGATCATCGACACTCTGAGCACGCTTGACAACGCCGGTATTCTTTACGCCAGAGCCGGCGCTCCTCTCATCCACCGCCTGAATGGCGGGCTGTCTTTGGGTATTGTGTCCTACAACACCGTGGAAAACTGGGAAAGCGAGGATGTATGGCGGTCCGCGGTTTATACGGATATCGAAACCTGCAAGGCTGCCGGCTGCGATCTGATCATCGGCTTTATGCACTGGGGAACCGTCGAGTACCTGGAAGAGCCGGAGGACTGGGAAGTCGACTTCGCCCATGATATGGCAGACTGGGGCTGCGGCCTGATCGTCGGCGGCCACGCCCACATCCTGCAGCGAATGGAATATTACAACAATGTGCCGATCTTCTATTCCATGGGTAATTTCTGTTATGGCGGCCATCTGAATCCCAGCGACAAGGACACCATCATCGTACAGGCGGAATATACCTGGAATTCCGGTACCGGGGAACTCTCCCGCAGCGGCCTTCGGGTGATCCCCTGCCTCATCTCCTCCCGGGAGGATGTAAACAACTACTGCCCCACCCCCTGCGAAAAAGGGTCCGAAGACTACGAAAGGATCCTGGGTCGCCTGGAATGGGCGGAATAAACTGTAACACAATATGGCACTGCCCGGCTTCTTCTCCATGACAATACTTGACAGTTCGCTTTAAGATAGTACAATGGTAAAGGA
>JAFOJB010000051.1 GCA_017420455.1 Blautia sp. | reverse complement strand
TGATATGCAAGCTGCATGGGCACAGGCAGCATCATGTCAGCCGCCGTCTCCAGCGCAACCCGGATCCGGAGCTTTCGCTTCAGCTGCGGAGACAGCTTTCTTCTCGTCATCTCTTCCTCGTCAATGCGGGACTCTGTCTCCCTGGCAAACACTCTGACATTCTGATAATGAAAAGCATCCAGCCGGGAGATCACCGCCTCTCTTCTTCCATCGTACTCCAGCGCACAGTTTCCCGTAGCTCTGTAGACGGTCACCTTTTTCACCCCGGGAATCCCGGAAAAGGCATATTCCAGAATTTCCGCCTGCGCTTCATCAAGCTTGCCGGCATACAGATGAATGCGGATTCTTCTTCTGCTTTCTTCCAGGATCCGGTATTTCATCCCTTTTTTTCATCTCCTTTTTCTTCTATCACCGTATGTTTTTCTCTCTGGCACAGTCCGTTCAGAAACCGGTTCCGCAACGCACCGTTCCGCCTCTTCCAGCAGCATCAGCTCTGTCATCTTTGTCCGTGATCTACGCCCGTCTGTCTTCCGGCAGCAGATTTGTCATGCTGTGAAGACTTATGGCGATGGTGGAGGCATTGTGCAGAAGCGCCGTGACTGCAGAAGGAAAGAACCCCAGCACTCCCATCAGGATCAGGAAGGAATTGAAGGAAAGGATCGTCCTGTAATTCTTTCTGATCCGTTCCATCAGACCCTCACTCAGAAGCCGCATGGTCACCAGGGAATGAAGGTCATCCTCCGAAATGATAATATCTGCGATCTCCCGTGCGATAGCCGCTCCGCTGTTGATGGCGACGCCCGCATCGGATTCGGAAAGGGCCGGAGAATCGTTAATCCCGTCTCCCACCATAATAACCTTTCTTCCGGCCTCATGCTCCGCCCGGATAAAGGCTGCCTTCTGCTCCGGCAGGACCTCGGAATAATACTGGTCCACGCCGGTAAGCTTTGCGACAGCTCTCGCAGTACGTTCACTGTCCCCGGTCATCATCACTACCCGGTCGATCCCCAGGCTGTGGAGCTGTCTGATCACCGAAGAAGCCTCCTCCCGAAGGGGATCCTCGATGAGAATAACAGCCGCGAGCTTTCCGTCGACTGCCATATAAAGATGGGAGTATTCATCCGGAAGTCTTTCAAATTTCCCCTTCTCTCCTTCCGGAATCCTGCTTTCTTCGTCTTCAAACACAAAATGGTAGCTTCCCAGACGGATCTGCCTGCCGTCCACGCTGCTGGCGATTCCATGCGCTACGATATATTCCACCCTGGAATGCTTTTCTTCATGGGAAAGCCCTCTTTTTCCAGCTTCATTTACCACCGCGTTGGCAATGGAATGGGGATAATGCTCCTCCAGGCAGGCTGCCAGACGGAGCAGCTCCTCCTCGTCCTCATTTCCAAAGGGGATCACAGCCTTTACTCTGGGAGAAGCGTTGGTAAGGGTTCCTGTCTTGTCAAATACAATGGCAGAAGCCTCTGCGTAATTTTCCAGAAACTTTCCTCCCTTGACAGAAATATGGTGGGTTCCGGCCTCCCGCATGGCGGAAAGCACCGATATCGGCATGGAAAGTTTCAAGGCGCAGCAGAAATCCACCATCAGAATAGAGGCTGCCCTGGCTGCATTCCCGGTGAGCGCCCAGGTCAGGAGCGTAGCTCCCAGAGTCCAGGGCACCAGCCTGTCCGCCAGGTGAGCCGCCCTGGCCTCCGAGCTGGATTTCAGCTTTTCCGATTCCTCGATCATGGCAATGATCCTGTCATACCGGCCGCTTCCCTTTTCCTCGCGGACGGTCACGGTGATCTCACCTTCCTCTACCACGGTCCCTGCATAGATCAAGGCGCCCGGTTTCTTATGGACCGAAAGCGGTTCTCCGGTGATAGAGGCCTGATTCACCATGGCGTCTCCCAGGCAAACCATGCCGTCCAGCGGGATCATGTTCCCGGTACGCACCACGATCTGGTCGCCCTCCTTCACCTTGTCCACTCCCAGAAGGACTTCCCCGCCCTCCGGTGTTTTCACCCACACCTTGTCCACGTTCAGCGACATGACACTTGCCAGGTCCTCCATGGATTTTTTGTGCGTCCATTCCTCCATGATATCTCCGATCCCCAGCAGGAACATAATGGATCCGGCGGTATTAAATTCCCCGCGCAGCATGGAGACAGAAACAGAAGCCGCATCCAGAACAGAGACATCCAGCTTTCCCCCGGCAAGAGAACGCGCCGCCCGGTACAGATAGGGAACCGCCTTTACGACGGTGCGGATCCTTCGGAGGGGGAGCGGAAGCAAAAACCGGGAGACCAGCCTCTTTGCCACATGGAAGAACATCTTATCTTCATATTTCCGGTTCAATGCTCTCTGACTGTGCTCCGGGACGGTTATTTCAGTGGTTTCAAAATGAAACCCGGCCAGGGCAGACAATATGCTGCTCCTGGCCTTCCCTTCATAGCGTATGGCGGCATTTCCCGTACGTTCATCGACCCTTGCTTCCCGGATACCTGGAAAGCCCAGAAGCCAGGCCTCCAGAATATCTGCCTGGCTGCAGGTCATATATGCCTTGCAGATATGAACGCGCATGCGTCCTCTGGATTCATGCAGGATCCTGCACCTCATATTTCCTTCCCCTCAATCCCGCATTCCTCTGCGCCGGCTTCCTCCGCTTCTGCCAGAAGCGCCTTCGCGTCTTCAATTGCCTGTGCTTCATAATCCTGGCGGCGTTTCTCGTTGATGTCCCCTGCCTCCGCCTGGATATCATCGATGTTTTCCCGAAGCGTGGTAAAATCCTTCTGTACCTCATCCTTCATCCGAAGCACTGCTGCCGCGGCATGGGTGTAGGCTTTTTTCGCATCCTTGCTCTTCAGTATCTTCACCCCATAGCTTCCCAAAAGAACTCCACCTGCAAATAATCCGATTTTCTTCCAGTTCCAGTCTTTTACCATAGTTATCTCCCTTTCTGCCATTCTGGCGTAAGGATTGATCCAGAAATACCTGTTTCAATCCCAAGCATTCCATGAGCTGTCGACAGTATGAGAATGTCCTGATCTTCGGCAGTTCTCGGTTTGTTGTAATTGTATAACTTTCTTCCAAAGTTTGTCAACGCCGATGATCGTCCATGTGTTCTAACTATAGTTTAAGAGGTTGCAGTTCACGGCCTCGCCCATCTCTTCGCTTCACCTTAAAAAACCTTTACATCTGGCGCGTCTAAATTCGCCCAGACTGCGTTGGTCTCGCCTTCCGGCTCGGTCATGCGCTAAACGCGTACCACTGGCACGCAGCGCCGTCATTCGTCGATGCCCGTGTTTTCTACCTCCAGGTGATAAAGAAGATAATTGATCAACTGCTGTGCGGTCCTGCCGGAGATGCCTCCGTGGGCCATCTCCCATCTGCGGGCCTCGGCTACCAGTTCCTCCTCCGGCATGGAGATGCCGTTCCTCCTTGCCAGCTCCTTTACGATATCCGCGTATTCTTTTGGCGCCGGTTTGTTGTAATTGATGGTCACACCGAAACGGTTCACCAGGGAAAGCTTCTCCTCCACGGTGTCGGAATGATGCTTGTCGTCCAGATTGTCCTGGTCGTTCCGGTCATTCCAGGTTTCCCGGATCAGGTGGCGGCGGTTGGAGGTGGCGTAGATCAGGATATTGTCCGGCTTTGTCTCCACGCCGCCTTCGATGACGGCCTTCAGGAATTTGTATTCGATCTCATGCTCCTCGAAGGAAAGGTCGTCCATGTAGATGATGAATTTGTAATTCCGGTTCTTGATGGCCGCGATGACGGTGGAAAGATTTTTGAACTGATGTTTGTAGATCTCGATCATCCGGAGTCCCTGGTCATAGTACTGGTTCACAATGGCCTTGATGCTGGTGGATTTTCCGGTGCCGCTGTCTCCGAAAAGAAGGACATTGTTTGCCTTCTTTCCCTTTACAAAGGCTTCCGTATTCTCGATCAGCTTCCGTTTCTGGGTTTCGTAGCCGATCAGGTCGGAAAGAACGACCTGCTCCATGTTGTTGATGGGTACGAACTCTACCTCTCCCTGGGCGTGCTCGTTGATACGGAAGGCTTTGTTCAGGCCGAACATTCCCACGCCAAAGGCCTTGTAAAAGCTGGTGATCACCTGGAAGAATTCCCTGTCATCTTCAGCGTTCTCCAGCGCTCTGGAAAGGGAGCGCACCTTTTCGCTGACATTCTGGTTGTACATCTGTTTATTTTTCTGTACAGCCTGGTAATGGGAGAACAGAGAGAAACAGCGGATCCCCAGTTTTTCCTCCAGAGCGGTGAAATCATAGTAAAAAAGGGAGCGGAGGATGGAAAAATCCTCCTTTACCAGGGTATTTACAGTTCCCTCCCGTACATCGCTGTGCTCGTTCACCAGAGAAAAAGGGTTTTCATTCATGATGATATAAAAAGCAAGGTAGTTGTGCCACAGGTTTTCATCGAACCCATAATCCGTGGCAAGCATCAGAAGACGCTTCGAGATGGCGTGGATTTCCTTCACGATCTCGGTCTTTTTGCAGGCAGGGTCTTCCAGCTTCGCCATCGCCGCACCAAACCTGTATAAAATGCTGGATTCCTCCAGATCACCGTACATAAGCAGCTGTGATATTTCCTGATACATTTTCTCTCCCCCGTTTATTTCCGTTTTTTTCCTTTACGCCAGTCTTCTGCGCTGGAAGTTATTTTTTTATTTTATCATGCGGGTTTTCTGGTGACAATGCTGTTTTTCATTATCACCGGCAGGGGAACAGACTTCACGGCTAAAGCCAGACAAAACAAAAGAGCCTCTGGAACCATCAGGATCCAGAAGCCCTTTTACAGCCGGATGGAGTTTACCTCTTCACCGCCTCTGTAATGGCCTCGGAAAAGGTAGGATGCGGACGTATCACCTCGGCGAGTTCCCGGAGGGTACGGCCATGCACTATGGCGTCGGTGAATTCGCTGATCAGATCGGATGCTCTTTCACACATCATAGAAGCGCCAAGGATCCGTCCGGTATCCTTCTCGGATACCACCTTGATGAAGCCTCTCTCTCCCCCGCAGAGGACCGTCCTTCCATTGGCAGTCATCACGATTTTTTTGCTTTCGGCCGGAATCCCCTGCTCTTTTGCCATCTCCGTCGTCAGTCCCACGGAGGCGATCTCCGGCTCCGTATAGATGCAGCCCGGGACGGCCGTCATGCAGAATTCCGGATCCTTCCCGTTCATCGCCGCCACCGCGTTCTTTCCCATGGCCGACGCCGCATGTGCCAGCATTACGCCTCCCGTGACGTCTCCGATGGCATACACTCCCGGAACAGAGGTCTGAAAATGTTCGTCCGTCAGGATCCGGCCCTTTTCCATGTCCACCGTAAAACCGGGGCCGAAAAGGCCGTCTGTACAGGGCCTCCTCCCTACGCACACCAGGATACCGTCCGAAACCACTCTTTTTCCGTTCTCCTCTGCTGCGCCGGGACTGCTGCCGGAATTCCTTTTTTCCTCCCCCGTACTCAGGCTGCTGCCAGAGCTCTTTTTTTCCTCCGCGCTCAGGCTGCTGCCGGCAGGTTTCTTTCCTTCCTCTGCATAAATACAGACCAGACTCCCATCCTCTTCCTGCCGGATCTCCTTTACCGAAGCTCCGGTAATGACCTCGACTCCCCGCTTTTTCAGCAGCATCTTAAGGCTCTGGGAAAGCTCCCTGTCCATGTTGGCGATAATACGTTCCAGGGCTTCGACTACGGTGACCTTTGCGCCGAAATCACTGTAAATGCCCGCAAATTCCATGCCTATGACGCCGCCTCCGATGATGGTAAGCCGCTGATACAGGCCATCCCTTTTTTCCAGCAGCTCGTCGCTGGTCACCACATTCGGAAGATCCGCGCCTTTTATGGGCGGTATAAAAGCCCTGGAACCTGTGGCGATCAGGATATTCTCCGTATCCAGGATTCTTGCGCTCTCCCGTCCCGTACAATGAGGAGCTTCCCCCGGCTCCGCTGCGAAGCCCGTTTCTTCCCTGTCTGCAGAAAACACCTCCACGGTATGTCCATCCCGGATCCGTCCCGTTCCTTGTATTACCTCCACCTTTTTCTGCTTCATCATGGCCGCGATGCCGCCGCGAAGCCGGGTGAGGACCTCTTCCTTTCTATCCTGTATCCTTTCTATATCATAAGCAGGATTTTCCGCCCGAAGGCCGAAGAGCGCGCATTCCTTCATCTGCCGGTAAAGCTCCGCTGAATGCAGCAGCGTCTTTGTGGGAATGCAGCCGTGGTTCAGGCATGTTCCGCCAAGCGCTTCCTTTTCCACCAGAGCTGTCCGCATTCCATAGCTGCCGGCTGCCTCCAGAGCCGCCTCATAGCCTCCCGGACCTCCGCCGATCACTACCAGATCATATGCCCGCATAACCTTCCTCCTCTTATCCGTAAGAATAAACAGTATTTTTTACAGTTCCTCCTCCAGCCAGAGCAGAAGGTCTCCCTTCATCGGCAGTGCTTCTGGTCCGGCACCGGCCCTTTCCACTGCGGAAAGAACCTCTTTCTTTTCAAATCTCTGTCCCTTCAGGGCAAGGCACAGTTCCCCGGCCAGCTCCTGGTCCATGGCGTCAGAATAACAGCAGCAGTCCGTAATGTGCCCCCCATTGACGCAGAGAAGCAGCTCCATCCCGCCCCAGGAAAATCTCTTTTCTAACCGTTCGGTAAAGGGGATCTTTCTCCCGAACCGCCAGTCCCAGGAAGCGAAAAACTCCCTGTCCTCTGCGATTTCCGTCTCGTTAAAACGGGAGGGCAGGAAGGGCTGGACAGGGAGATGGTAAACCACGGAAAAAGCCTCCCGGAGCCTTTCCGCCAGCATTTCACAGGTAAGACCCGGAACGTACTCCTGGAGGTTTGCCACCCGGGACTGCACCGAAGAAATCCCCTTTCCCTGCAGCTTTTCCCGGGAGACCTGCAGATATCTGCCAAGCTCCCCGGTGTCTACGTTCAACATCAGAGTGCCGTGGTGGCAGCAGAATTCCCCGCTTTTATAAAAAGCGTTTCCCGAAAATTTCCTTCCACCTTCACCGGCAGCGGCTGCCGCCCGGCCTCCCCCCTCACCGGCGGCTGTTTCCTGTCTGTCTTTATGCTCCGCTTCTCCACCAGTTGAAGGATTTTTTCCGTCCGGGATCACCAGGTCGTTTCTTCCGCTTTTCTCCGCGGGAATCCCCAGCATCCGGACTGCCAGGAGGATCACCTCCAGCTGGCGGGCTGCGTCATAGTCACCTTTTCGGACACAGAAGGAGAAATTCAGATTTCCCGGATCATGATACACAGCTCCTCCGCCGGAAAGCCGGCGGACAAGGCTTCCCCCGTCCGCCTCCAGCGCATTTACCCTGCATTCCTTCCACGCATTCTGGTTCTTCCCGATTACCACCGTCCTGCGGTTCTGCCAGAGGTACAGGATGCATTCCCCTTCCTCTGCATGAAAGGTCAGGTATTTTTCCAGTGCCAGGTTTCTGTATGGATCCAGGATATCCCTTCCGCCGGCTCCCTTCGGTATCTCTCTGCCTTTTTCTTCCCAATAAAAGCTAAGCGTCGAAATCATATCGGATCACCGGATTCCTTGCCGCTGTCACCTCGTCAAGCCTCCGGACCGGGGTATGGAGAGGAAGTCTGTGCATTCCTTCCGGATCCTTCACCGCCTTCTCATGGATCTCCCTGTAGATCCGGATGGCTTCATCCAGGGTCTCCCGTGTTTCCGTCTCCGTAGGCTCCACCATCAGAGCCTCGTGGACGATCAGCGGGAAATACATGGTCGGCGGATGGATCCCGTAATCCAGCATGGCCTTCGCCACGTCCAGCGCAGAGACGCCGGTTTCATGCTTCAGCTTTTCCAGAGACATGACAAATTCATGCATACAGATGGTATCGTAAGCCATGGGATAGATATCCGCAAGCTTCACCCGCATATAGTTGGCGTTCAGGACCGCGTTCCGGGCCGCCTCCGGGATTCCCTCCCGGCCCAGGGTCAGGATATAGGCCAGCGCTTTCACCTCCACCAGGAAATTTCCGCCGAAGGAGCGGACATTCCCGATGCTCTGCGGGGAATCCTTCCCCGGAAGGAAGGGAGCCAGAAAACTCTTGCAGCCGCTGGGACCGCTGCCCGGGCCGCCTCCCCCGTGCGGGGTGGAAAAGGTTTTGTGAAGATTTACATGAACCACATCGAAGCCCATATCTCCCGGACGGGCAATGCCCATGATGGCGTTCAGGTTGGCACCGTCATAGTAGCAAAGACCTCCGGCTTCATGGACGATCCGTGTGATCTCCAGGATATTCGGATCAAACAGGCCTACGGTATTGGGATTGGTCAGCATCAGTCCCGCGGTATCCTCCTTTGCGGCTTCCCGCAGGGCGTCAAGATCCACGCATCCATGATCGTCCGAAGGAATACTCACCACATCGAAGCCTGCCATGGCCGCGCTGGCGGGGTTGGTCCCATGGGCGGAATCCGGCACGATGATCTTTGTACGTCCGGTGTCGTTTCGTGACCTGTGATACGCCTTGATCACAAGAAGCCCCGTGAATTCCCCGTGGGCACCGGCTGCGGGCTGAAGGGTCATGGCATCCATCCCGGTGATCTCGCACAGGAGCTGTTCCAGTTTTTCTGTCACTTCCCGGCACCCCTTCATGGACTCTTTGTCCTGAAGAGGATGGATATTTACGAATCCCGGAAGGGAAGCCATCTTTTCATTGATCTGGGGATTATATTTCATGGTACAGGAGCCCAGCGGATAGAACCCGTCGTTCACGCCGTGGGTCTGCCCGGCAAGACAGGTATAATGCCTGTCCACCTCCGTCTCCGGCAGTTCCGGCAGCCGAAGAGGCTTTTCCCGAAGGGCTGCTGCCGGAAGTCTTTCAGGGACATCACATTCCGGCAGATATCTGGTTCCCCTGCCTTCTGCGCTTCTTTCAAATACCAGCTTCATGACCCGGACGCCTCCTTTCCCTGTGTCTCCTTCCCGGCGGCAGAAAGATACTCCTTCACAAGGGCTGCGGCCTTCTCGATCTCCTCCCGGGTATTCATCTCCGTTGCGCACCACAGAAGCCGGTTCTTCGAAAGCATAAGTCCTCCCAGGAAGCCCCTTTCGGAAAGAAACGCATTGAGCCCTTCTGCATCCGGGCATTCCGTCACAAACTCATGGAAAAATTCTTTATTCTCATAGACCAGGGGCAGCCCTGCCTCAGCCAGCTTTTCCTGAAGATAGTGGGCTTTGGAGGTACACGCTGCAGCCACATCCCGCAGGCCCCGGGGGCCCATGGCTGCCATGTAAACAGCTGCGCGCAGCGCACATAAGGCTTCATTGGAGCAGATATTGGAGGACGCCTTTTCCCTGCGGATGTGCTGCTCTCTCGCCTGGAGTGTCAGCACAAAGGCCCGCTTCCCGTCCACGTCGGTTGTCTGTCCCACAATCCGTCCAGGAAGCTTTCTCATCATTTTCTGCGTGGCAGCCATAAATCCCAGATATGGTCCTCCACAAGCGAGGGGCAGTCCCAGCGGCTGACCTTCGCCCACCGCGATATCCGCCTGATATTCTCCCGGTGTCTTTAAAAGAGCCAGGGAGACAGGATTGCAGCTTACGATCAGCTTTGCTCCCGCTTCATGTACCAGGGCGGACAGCGAGTCCATTTCCTCCAGGTTCCCGAAGAAGTTCGGCTGCTGCGACAGGAGGCAGGAAACCTCCGGTGTCAGGGCTTTTCTGAGCGCCTCCGGATCTGTGGTTCCGTCCTTTTCCGGCACCAGCTCTACCTCCACGTCCCGGCCGAAGCTGTAGGTCTTTACGACAGAAAGAATCTTCGGATCTACAGCGGCGCAGACCAGGATCCTGCTTCTCTTTTTATCCCGGCACATTTCGCAGGCCTCCGCCGCTGCAGTCGCGCCGTCATAGACGCTGGCATTGGCGGCCTCCAGGCCGGTAAGCATGCAGATTTCCGACTGGAACTCAAAAATGGACTGAAGCACCCCCTGGCTGATCTCTGCCTGGTAGGGTGTATAAGCAGTCCGAAAGTCCTCTTTCGAAGCGATTTCGTCTACTATGGCAGGAATATAATGATGATAGGCGCCCGCACCGCGGAAAATATGGCGGTATACCTTGTTTTTCTCTGCCATTTCTTCGATCGCGCGTTTTACCTCCAGCTCTGATTTTCCCTTTGGAACCCCCGGAAGACCGCTCAGCTTTACGCTCTCCGGGATATCCCCGTACAGGTCTTCAAAGGAAGAAAGGCCGCATTCCTTCAGCATTTCCATCTGCTGTGCTGATGTGTCCGGCACATAGCTTCCCATATTCTCACCTCCAGTTGATAGCGATGGTCTTATTCCGTTTTTTCTCTGGTGCGGACTGTCACGCTTCCTCTGCAATGAATTTCTCGTATTCCTCCCTGGTCATCAGTTCCTCTGTCTCGGAGATATCCCTTACCTTGATGAACCAGGCTTCATACGGTGCCTGATTCATCATCTGGGGCTCATCTGCCAGATCGCTGTGCACCTCCTCGATCGTCCCGGTCACCGGACTGATCACGTCAGATACTGCCTTGACGGATTCCACATCCGCAAAGGGCTCTCCTGCGGCGGTTTCCTCCCCCTCCTCCGGTAAATTGACATATACCAGGTCTCCCAGCTGGTCCTGTGCGTAATCGGTAATCCCGATATACGCTGTGGTCTCGTCTTCAAATCTCACCCACTCATGTGTCTTTGAATACTTCAGCTCTTCCGGAAAATACATACTCTGTTCCTCCTTTTTTCTTCTGAATGATATTTTTCTGCACCGGAATCATCTATGGTAGAAGGGAAGCGGCACGGTCACAGCTGCTACCCTGCGGCCCCGCACCACAGCCTCCACCTCGGCTCCTTCTGCGTCGATATCCAGATCCAGCATGGCCATCGCCGCCGGATGTCCCAGATAAGGGCAGTGGGTTCCCGATGTGGTCATACCCACCAGCCTGTCGCCCACCATCACTTCCTGGTGCTCCCGGATGATCCCTTTTCCGGTCACCCGAAGCCCCACCCTTCTCCTGTACTGTCCCTCCGGCGCTTTCTCCCCGCCCTTTAAAATGGCCTTTTCCTTCGCAAGGGCTTCTTTTCCGATAAATTCCTCTTTTCTCAGCTTTACAAACATCGAAAGCCCTGCCGCCACAGGAGAGATATCCTCGCTGAGTTCATGTCCGTACAGGGGCATGGAAGCCTCCAGACGGAGGGTATCCCTGGCGCCAAGACCGCAGGGAATCAGACCCTCTTCCTTTCCTGCCTCCAGAAGGATATTCCACAGCTCCGGGGCTTTCCCCGCATCCATATAAAACTCAAAACCATCCTCGCCGGTATAGCCGGTACGGGAGATCATGCAGGAAATCCCGTTTATCTCCCGGTCAAAAAGAGCGGTATAATACCCTCCGGGAATATCTTCTTCCTTGACGAGTTTTTTCAGGATCTCCCCGGCGCGCGGCCCCTGCAGCGCAATCTGTCCGTAGGAATCCGAGACATCTGTCACGGAAACCTCTCCCGTCCGGTGTTCCTTCATCCAGACAAAATCCTTGTCCTTGTTGGCAGCGTTCACCACCACGAAATAATCCTCTTCCTTCACCCTGTACACGATCAGGTCGTCCACCGTGCCGCCGTTCTCCATGCACATGGGACTGTAGCGGGCCTGTCCGTCCTGCATCACAGTGTAATCATTGGTGAGCAGATGATTCAGATATTTCACGGCGTCCGGCCCCTGCACCCTGATCTCTCCCATGTGGGAGACATCAAAAAGGCCGCAGGCAGTACGCACTGCCATATGCTCTTTGATCACCCCTGTCCCGTACTGGACCGGCAGGCAGTATCCGCCGAATTCCACCAGCTTCCCTTTGCATTTCACATGCTCTTCATAAAGCGGTGTTTTTTTTCCTTCCAAAATAAACCCTCCTCTCTGTTTTATCTATAAGAAGCCGTCCGATAGTCAGATACCCGCAGCAGGCTGCGGGACATGCAGCCTGTATGCGAAGCAGAGCTGCAGGATATCCGGCCCCGCGGCAGCTGCCAGACGGCCAGGCAGGCCCGGCGCACGTCCGGGGCTTTATCTCACAAAAAAGGACACATTCTGCCCCCTGTTCTGAGAGCTGAATGTGTCCTGTCTTTGTACC
Organism: Blautia sp.; assembly: GCA_017420455.1. Taxonomy (GTDB): domain Bacteria; phylum Bacillota; class Clostridia; order Lachnospirales; family Lachnospiraceae; genus Blautia_A. Next base: position 2,589 of record JAFOJB010000051.1, on the reverse strand, counting down.
TGAAAGATTCGGCCTGCTGTATCATCCTCCATAGCTTCCGGCAGGTCTTACTTCGTCGGTGCAGGAGAAAACCTCTCCGGTCTCCTCTGCTTTCCAGGGTTGCGTCGGAATACGGTTCTTTTGCCTGAGAGTTTCTTTTCCTTTGCCCCTTCGGCGTTCCCTTACATCCTTCTCTGCCCGGCCGCCGTCTATGGGAACAGCAGGCTTCTCCTTCTGAAAAGTCGGATGCGGGAATCTCTCCCGGATTCTTCAATCGCAGTGATATGATAAAAATGCACAGTTTTTTTATACTTCTGACGTCCTCTTTACTTAAAAATTACCACATTTTCTGTCTGGTGTCAACTCTTTCAGGTGAGACCGGGAACTGTAACGCTGTTCAGGAGCTCACCGGCCGGGGACTGCAACAGGAGTAGACTTTCCCGGGAATAAATGGTAAAATGACAGAAATGATTCGATATCGAAAGGATGGAATCTTATGATACGATTGATACTGATTTTGCTGGAAGTAGCCGTTTTCGCCATTGTCTCTCTCCCACTTCTGCTCCTGGAGTGGCTCCTTGGAAAGATCAATCCCATGGCAAGAGATATGACCTCCCTGAGGATCGTGCAGGCAGAGATGAAGATCGTCCTGCGCATCGCCGGAACGCATATTACCGTAAAAGGCTGGAAAAATGTTCCAAAGAACAGGGCGGTGCTGTATATCTGCAATCACAGGAGTTATCTTGACACCCTGCTTACTTACGCCATCTGTCCCGGCCGTACCGGATATGTCGCGAAGCATACCCTGGAAAGCTATCCGATCCTTTCCTACTGGATGAAATTCTGCTACTGTCTGTTCCTGAACCGGGACGACCTGCGCCAGGGCATGCAGACCATCCAGAAGGCCATCGACTATATCGGCCGGGGCATTTCCATCTGTATCTTCCCGGAAGGTACAAGGAATAAAAATGAGAGCGAACTGGATATGCTCCCCTTCCACGAAGGAAGCTTCCGGGTCGCTACCAGAAGCGGAGCTCCCATCATCCCTGTTTCCATCTGCAATTCCAGGGAGATGTTTGAAGCGCACTTCCCAAAAGTAAAATCCACACATGTCATCATTGAGTACGGAACTCCCATCGATCCCTCGAAATTCGACAGGGTCCAGCAGAAGCATCTGGGCGAATATACCCGGAATATCATCCGGGAAACTCTGATCCGAAATGAAAAACTCCTGTAAATCCCTGTTTACATGCTTCCTCTGCTCTGGTATACTGTACATACCGAACGGCAGTATATTTATTCGGTATGTAGATTGAAAGCGGAGGTATTATGGATTATGTTGTTTTTGACCTGGAATGGAATCAATGCCCTGATGGCAGGCAGAATTCCAACCAGCGTCTGCCCTTCGAAATCATCGAAATCGGAGCTGTCAGAATGAATGAACAGCTTCAGGTCACTGATTCCTTTCACCGGCTGATCAGGCCGCAAGTCTACAAATGGATTCACAACAGTATTCATGACGTTACACATATGGACATAAAAGACTTGCAGGAAGGCGTTATTTTTCCTGCCGCCGCCCGGGATTTTATTTCCTGGTGCGGAAAGGAATATCGTTTTTGCACCTGGGGTGACCAGGATGTTATGGAACTCCAGAGAAACATGAAATACTATGGCATTTTACGGCTGATTCCGCCTCCGGTGGTCTATCTGGATGTCCAGAAGCTGTTTGCCTATTGTTATGATAACCCCGAGAACCGACGCTCTTTGGAGTACGCAACGGATTTCCTGAAAATAGAAAAACAGGAAGATTTTCACAGAGCCTTGAATGACGCGCATTTTACTGCCCGGGTACTGTCCCATATAGAGACACGTTATACGCATCAGTATCCTTCTCTGGATACCTTCCAGCACCCTCTGGATAAAACCGATGAGTACCACATTTCCTTCCCTGCCTGTACAAAATATGTCTCCAGGGAATTTTCATCCAAAGAGAAAGCCATGAAAGACAGAGAAGTCTCTTCCACCCGATGTCCTTACTGTCGGAAGAACGCCAGAAGAACCCTCCGGTGGTTCACTCCCAACGGAAAAGTATATTACAGCGTTTCCAACTGTCCGGAACACGGGGATATTGCAGGAAGCATCCGGTTCCGGAAAGGAGAGGGTGAAACAGTCTTTGCAGAGAAAACCCTTGGGAATGCAACTGAAAAAGACCTGGATATTATACGGAGCAAACGCGATCAAAAACGAATGAATAAAGAAAAATAGGGAATCCTCCCGAACGCAGAAGCGGCTGTGAAAACAAGAGCCAGGCTCTTGTTTTCACAGCCGCTTCTGCGTCTCAGCCAAAAGGATCTCTGATCAGAAGATCATTCATGATCTTTCTTTCATAAACCTTAACGGTTCCCACCGGATGCCCCTCGTAATAATACTGATTGATCAGATATGGCATTCCGGCGGCGTTTCTGATAAGAGTTGCCTTTCTTTTTACCTCCGTTGCCTTGATCTTTTTCGGGATCGTCACATAGACCCGGTACTCAGTGGTATAGAAAGGCCGTACATCTCCCAGGTTCCGCAGGATATATTTCTCGCAGGGAAGCTTCTTGTTTTTGA
>JAFOJB010000537.1 GCA_017420455.1 Blautia sp. | reverse complement strand
TGGTAGATAATACCTTCGCGCCGGATGACCGCGAAACACCGGCTGTAGCCATCAACGACGGCGTTGATTACGTTGTACTTCCGGCATGGAAACTGTTTCTGGTACAGCTTCTGAATATTGCCGGCCTCGGACCGATCTTCGGTGCGATGCAGGGAGCCCTGTGGGGACCGATCGTTTTCCTCTGGATCACTTTCGGAACGATCTTTGCAGGCGCTGTACACGATTATTTCTCCGGCATGCTTTCCGAGAGAAATAACGGCGCATCCATTTCCGAGGTCATCGGCATCTATCTGGGACCGGTCATGAAGACCATCATGCGTGTATTCGCAGTCGTTCTTCTGATCATGGTAGGCACTGTATTTGCAGTCGGACCGGCAGGCCTGATCGTAAAGCTGCTTACAGAGAAGGGCGTGAGCGGTCCTTTCGCCCAGACCACCGTATGGCTTGGCATTATCCTGCTCTATTACTTCATTGCCACATTCATTTCCATCGACAAGATCATCGGAAAGATCTATCCCGTTTTCGGCATCTGCCTGATCGTCATGGCCATCGGCGTTGCCATCGGCATTCCCGTCAACGGATACGCCATTCCCGAGATCTTTACCCACTTTGGCAGCATGCATCCGCAGGGAACTCCCGTCTGGAGCTTCATGTTCATCACGGTCGCCTGCGGCGCGATCTCCGGCTTCCATTCGACCCAGTCTCCCCTGATGGCCCGCTGCCTCAAGTCTGAGCGTCAGGGACACTTCGTATTCTACGGCGCCATGGTGGCGGAAGGCTGCATCGCCCTGATCTGGGCTGCCGCAGGCTGCTCCCTGTATGCGGTCACGGGCGGACAGAACACAGGCCTTGCCGAGATCCTTGCCGACGGCCAGTCCGCGGCCATCTATGATGTCTGCATCAAGACCATGGGCCCTGTGGGCGTGATCCTGGCCATGCTGGGCGTTGTCGCCTGCCCCATCACTTCCGGTGATACGGCATTCCGTTCCGCAAGACTGACGCTCTCCGACTGGTTTAAGATCGATCAGGAGTCCTACGCCAACCGCCTGAAGCTCTGCATCCCTGTCCTGGGCATCGGTGCATTCCTGGGATTCGGCAATACCCTGGGCCTTCTGAGCTACACTGTCATCTGGAGATACTTCAGCTGGACCAACCAGACCCTGGCTATGATCGTCCTCTGGGCAGGTGCCATGTACCTGGCAAAGGAAGGAAAGAATTACCTGATCTGCGCAGTCCCGGCAGTATTTATGAGCGCCGTATCCATTACTTACTTCTTCATGGCACCGGAATGCCTGGGCATGATCCCGGCACTGAAGAACAATACCATGGCGGCCTATCCGGCCGGCATCATTGCTGCAGTCCTGTTCCTTTCGATCTTCCTCAGAAGCGCAAAGAAGGCAAAAGCTGCATAACAAAGCGTATTAAGACATGTTTCGGGGCGGAGAGATTCTCCGCCCCTTTTTATCTCAAAGGCGCCCCGGACCGCAGGCAGGACTGCCGGCGGATCTTTCCGGGGATCCGGACCGGGCGGAAAGGACAGAGTATGCTTCCTCAGAGGTTTGGAAAGACAGAACTTACGGAAAAGGAACTGAAAAACGACAGGAAAACATGCATCAAGGCAGGCCCCTGCGGCCTGGGCAGAAGGGCATTGTATCTCAATACCTTCTTCCTGGACCGCAGGCTCTACGCATGCTATGAGGACATAGAGCGCATCTACAAGCGGATCGCCATGAGCGCGGGAGGATTTTCGGGCCGGGGCGTCTTTGCGGCGGTCCCTTATCTGGTGGTGGAGCTGAAGGACAAAAGATCCCGCCAGTGCAGTTTCAGGTCCGAGGAGGACGTGGATACCCTGATGCGGTGGATCGGGGAAAATCATCCGGAGATCCATCTGTATACAAAAGAGGGGCAGGAAAGGATGGAGGCACGGGCCAGGGAAGAGGAAGAAAGGGAGAAAAAGGTCCTTTCTGCCACTGCAGATGCAGCGGTAAGGTCCCTGGAGGCGGATCTGGCCTTTCTGGAAGAGCACCCGGAGATATGGGAGAGACTCAGAAGGACCGTCCGGGAGAAACGAAGGATCGATCATATCCCGGCATCTTTCCGGGCGGTCATGGGAACCATCGCTCTGACGGGGGCCGCAGGGGCTTTCTGGGGGCTTTACAGCCTCTTTTCCGGAAGAGACTACGGACTCTGGGGCATCCTGTTCGGAGCCGCATTTCTTTTCTATGCGGCATCGTCCCGGATTCTGCCCCTGGGGGCAGACCGGCCCTCTGCCGCAGGAGCTGCCTGGACTGAGGCGGTCCGCTCTGCCCGGGAGGCTCTTTCGTCAAAGGAGGATTTCTTCCTCCCGGCCCAGTATGCAGATCCCGTGGTGGTCCGGCGGATGCTGAGAGTCCTCAAGTCGGGCAGGGCCGGGAGCAGGGAAGAAGCCCTGGAGGCGGTCAAGGAGGACCTCAGGGCCCTTAACTCTTCCGTCACCGTCTCAAAAGAGGAGCATGACGAAGTGGCAGCGGTCAAGCCTCTTTTTATGGAGTGCGGATATATGGATGAACTTTCCTGGTAAGAGTAGGAGAAAGAGTATGGCAGAACTGACTGAGTTACTGGAAAAAGAAGGCGTTGACAAAGAACTGCTGGCAGGAGCCGCAGAATTCCGGAAAGCTTATCCGGCAGATCCTGACTTTGCGGACAGGATCCCGGAGGTATCCGCCCTCTACTACGGAAAGACCGTCTGGGAGGAAGCGGTGGCTGTCCTTCTCTCGGGAAGGAATCTGCTTCTGGCAGGACCGAAGGCTACCGGCAAGAACCTTCTGTGCGAGAACCTGGCCGCCCTTTTCGGCCGTCCCGTATGGAATGTATCCTTCCACATAGGGACGGACGCCGCGGGCCTGATCGGCACCGACACCTTCGACGGAGAAAAAGTGTCCTTCCGGAAGGGACCGGTATGCATGAGCGCGGAAAAAGGCGGATTCTGCATCCTGGACGAGATCAACATGGCCAGGAACGAGTCTCTGGCCGTCCTTCATGCGGCACTGGACCACCGGAGGATCATTGACGTGCCGGGCTATGATCTGATCCGGGTAGACAGGGCGGCCCGCTTCATCGCCACCATGAACTACGGCTACGCCGGGACCCGGGACCTGAATGAGGCTCTGAGCTCCCGCTTTGCCATTATTACCATGCCTCAGATCACGGAGGAGAACATGCTCCGCCTGCTGCGGAGGAACTTCCCGGATATCAGCGAAAGAATAGCAGGACAGTTCGTAAAGCTTTTCGGAGAGCTTGCCAGAAAGGCGGAAAAGTCGGAGATCTCGGACAGGGCAGTGGATATGAGAGGCATGCTGGACGCCCTGGACCTGATCCGCCAGGGACTCAGCTCCGGGCAGGCACTGGAACTGACCATTGTCAGCAAGACCTTTGACCGTTATGAGCAGACCCTGATCCGGGACTGCATAGGCAGCAGGATCCCGGCCGATCTGGACAGGAGTGTTGTTTTCGCGGGATGATCAAGAGGCAGACAGAGCATGATCAAAAGACAGTATTCGGGGAATGAGCGGAGAGCCAGAAATTACATATGGAACGCTGCGGGAAGGTACGATTTCGAACCTTCCTTTCTGGCCTTTTCACCGGACGGCAGTCCGGATATGTACTACAACCTGGTGATCGGACTGGCCTATAAGTGGCTGGATATGGAAGCGATCCAGGAATTCATAAAACGTTATTCCGCCAGCAGGAGCGCGGAAGAATTTGACGACCTTTTCTGGCTGGGCCTTGAGAACTGCGTATACGAGAAGGAGATCGGCGAGCGTCCGGTCCTGGAAAAGCTGCGCAGGGAGAAGGCAGAGGCCTGGTTTAAGTCCGCCGCAGATATGTCCCGCCAGCAGATGGAGATGCAGAGCATGACCGTGTATGAACAGCAGATGATTCGCTGGTCAGAGGTCCTGGGCCGCTTCTGTCACACTGGTAAGCGGAGCCTTGCCCTGGCCGGGAGACTCCTTTTTTCCGGCAGCCTGGACGCGGAAGGCGCAGTCGGGGAGATGACGGGGATCCTCCTGGACTTTTTCCGTACAGACATATCCCGGCTGAAGGAAGGGGGAGAAAGGAAAGGCATCTTATCCGGTCTTTCCCTGCCCGGGCTTCCCTGGAAGGCCCCCAGACAGAGGCTTTTTTTAAGGACCGGCGACGGGAGAGGCGATCTGGATACCAATGTCCGTCTGGGCCATACCATGAACCGAAGGGTCCGTCTGCCCTCCGGACCGGATATGGACTTTGTGCGGGCGGCCTTCGGAGAGCCTTCCCTTCCGGAGCGGGAGATGACGGCCCTGGAGGAAGACTGCTGCCGGGACCTTCATGCTGCCTGCAGACTGCATGTCACC
>JAFOJB010000536.1 GCA_017420455.1 Blautia sp. | reverse complement strand
TCAACAAGGGAGAAATCCTTGGGCTGGTGGGCGAAACGGGAGCCGGAAAGACCACCACCGCGCTGGGGATAATGGGGCTTCTGCCTGCAAAGGTAGGCCATGTGATCCAGGGAAGCATCGAGCTTGACGGAGAGGACCTGCTTCAGAAATCTCCCCGGGAAATGCGGGCTGTCCGCGGAAAGAGGATCTCCATGATTTTCCAGGACCCCATGACGGCTCTGAATCCGGTAAAGACGGTAGGAGACCAGATTGCGGAGGTTATTCTCCTGCATGACAAATGCTCCAGGGCAGAAGCCCTCAGAAAAGCCCAGGATATGCTGGCAATGGTCGGAATCGTACCGGAGCGCTACAGGGATTATCCTCATCAGTTCTCCGGCGGTATGAAGCAGCGTATCGTCATCGCCATCGCCCTGGCCTGCGAGCCGGAGCTGCTGATCGCGGACGAGCCTACCACGGCTCTGGACGTGACGATCCAGGCACAGATCCTGGATATGATGAGAAAGCTCCAGAAGGAAAAAGGAACCTCCATGATCCTGATCACCCATGATCTGGGCGTGGTGGCGGAAATGTGCGATCACTGCGCCGTCATGTACGGCGGAGAGATCGTGGAATACGGCGGGATCGAACAGATCTTCGACAATCCGAAGCATCCCTATACAAAAGCCCTGTATCGTTCCATCCCGTCCCTGGATCAGGATGTGGACAGACTCCACGTGATCCCCGGAATGGTGACAGACCCTGCCAACCTGCCTTCGTACTGCAGCTTCTGCGACAGATGTGAGGAAAAACGGGAGGAGTGCCACAGGCATGATCCCTGGATGGTCGAGGTGGAACCCGGACACATTGCGAAATGCTTCCAGTATACACCGGAATGGAGGGACTAAATGGAAAATCTGATTGAAGTCAAAAATCTGAAGAAATATTTTTCCACTCCCAGAGGGCTGCTCCATGCGGTGGATAATGTCACTTTTAATATCGAAAAAGGGAAGACCATCGGAATCGTAGGGGAGTCCGGCTGCGGAAAATCCACCCTTGGAAAGACTCTGATGCGTCTTCACAATCCGACCTCGGGCCAGGTCATGTACAAAGGCGCGGATATCGCCAGCATGGATATCCGGGAATTCAAAAAGAATTATCGTTCCCATATCCAGATGATCTTCCAGGATCCTTATGCTTCCCTGGATCCCCGTATGAATGTGCTCCAGCTCATTGAGGAGCCGATCAAGGTAAACAACAAGGGAATGAAAAAGACGGAAGTGACGGCCAGAGCCAAGGAGATGATGGAGCTGGTAGGCCTGGCTGCCCGTCTGGAGGGGTCCTATCCCCACGAGCTGGACGGCGGCCGCCGCCAGAGAATCGGCGTTGCAAGAGCCCTTTCCCTGAATCCGGAATTCATCGTCTGCGATGAACCGGTATCTGCCCTGGATGTTTCCATCCAGGCCCAGATCCTGAACCTCCTTCAGGACCTGCAGGAGAAGAGGGGACTGACCTATATGTTCATCACCCACGATATGTCGGTGGTAAAGCATATCTCCAATGATATCGCCGTAATGTACCTGGGACAGATGATCGAGAAATGTCCGGCGAAGGAAATCTTCCAGAATACGATCCATCCGTATTCGCAGGCACTGCTTTCCGCGATCCCCATCCCGAACGTGCACCTGAAAAAGGAGAGGATGGTACTGAAGGGAGAGCTTACCTCCCCCATCGATCCGAAGCCCTGCTGCCGTTTCGCAGCCCGCTGTCCTTACGCGAAGGAGAAGTGCCTTGCCGAGGAACCGGTCCTTCGGGAGATTA
>JAFOJB010000535.1 GCA_017420455.1 Blautia sp. | reverse complement strand
AAGGATAGTATATACAAGGATGGTATATATATGGATACTTTGGGATTATCTTTGCGCCAGAAAAAACTGCTCCACCTTCTCAGGGGAATGGATACCTTCATCACAGGGAGCGCACTTGCAAGACAGATGAATGTCTCTGTCCGTACCATACGCAGCGATATTGCCGGGATCAACCAGGCGCTTTCCTCCTACCGGGCGGAAATCTATTCCGAGCACAGCAAGGGATACCTGTATATCGCGGAGGACCCGGAGGCCATCCGGTCCATGAACCAGATCGACAACGCTTTTTTTACCCGGGATGAACGGGTCCGGTACCTTGCTTTCCGTTTCTGTCTGTCCGATGAACCCCTGGACCTCTACGATCTGGAGGATGAGATCTATGTCAGCCATACCACGCTGGAACACGACATCCGGCAGCTGAAAATGAAATACGTTCTCTCCGAGCCTCACATTCCCTTCCAGCAGAACAGAGAGTTTGTCTCCTTTGCCAGGGATGAAAGAAAACGACGCTATATCCTGAATCACCTGTTTCATGCGGACTGGGATTACCACACAAAGGATAACGCCTATTACAGCTACCATTTTCTGGACAAAGACCGCCTTTCGTTCATCATGGAAGAAATTCCCCTTCATCTGAACCGCCACGGAATTACCCTGGAGGACCCTTCCCTGGTCTCTCTGAACCTTGCCGTAGCCATCATGCTGCACCGGACAGAATCCGGACATATGCTCCCGGAATGTGAGCTCCTGCCAAGGAAAAACCAGGCCGTATCCCGGGCGGTGGACGATCTGTTCGAGGTACTGAAAAGCCATTTTCACCGCGAATTTGCCAGAGAGGAGCAGGAAGAGATTTACCGGATGGTAGAAAATGCCTGCATCGTGGATGTCTCCTCGGTGACGAGGGAAAATGCCTCCCGGTATTTCGACTCCGTTACCATACAGCTCGCAGATGCCTTTCTGGAGAAGATCCTGCAGGTATTCGGCCTGGATTTTTCTCTGGACGAGGATTTTTACCGGACGCTGCTTGCGTATATCCGCTATCTGCAGATTCCGGAGCCGATCTTCAATGAGCAGGAAAATCCCGAGATCTCCAGGGAAAACCTGCTGCCCGAGTTCGAGATCGCCTGGCTCTTCCAGGATCTTTCCCTGTATTATCTGGGCTATTATCTCGGCCAGACGGAGCTTCTGTACCTGGCTCACTGTATCAGCGGCGCTCTGGAATACCTGTTCCATACCCATCCGGAAAAGAAGCTGCGGACCATCATCTGCTGCCACCTGAATATGCCCGCCGCCTGGTCCCTGAAGCGGAAGGTTCTGGGTGCCTTCGAAAAATACCTTGCTGTTCAGGCGCTGGTCCCGGTCAACGCGAAAAGCGTGCTGGACTTTGAAAATACCGACCTGGTTCTTTCCACCGTCCGAAAAGCCATCACGGATCACCCCGGAACGGATACCATCCAGATCGGTACCCTCCTTCCGCCGAAGGATTACCTGACCCTCTCCTCCTACATCCAGAACTACCGTATGAAAAAGCTGTGCCCTCCGGGCAGCCTTTCTGTAGAACAGCTTCTCAGGGAGGCCATCTGGCTGGAAAGAGTGAAGGCCGCCTCCAAGTTCGAAATTCTGGAAAGCATGTGCGAAAGCCTGCTGCAAAGCGGCGTGATCAGTCCGGGCTATGAAGCGGATCTTCTCAGAAGGGAAGCGATCTCGACCTTTTCCTTCCATCCGGGGATCCTGTTTCTGCATTCGCTGGTCCCTGCCGTCAAAACCAGGCTCGCCGTCAGTGTTTTCGAACACCGGATCAACTGGAACTCCCATAAGATCCGGATCATCGTGCTTGCCGCTTTTGCTCCCGAGGATACCGGCCTGGTGTTTCTGCTGAACCAGACCTTCAATGACCCGTCTCTGGATCCGGATACCATAAAAAACCTGAAGACCAGAAAAGAGATTCTGGATTTTTTCTGCTGTAAAGCCCTCTGACTGCGGACAAAGATTCTTCTGCTGCCGGTCAGAGCCGGTGAGGTATCAGCTGCAGCGACTGCTGCCGGTCAGGGCTGGTGAGGCATCAACTGCGGCGACTGCTGCCGGCCAGGGCCGGTGGTCCGTAAACAGCCGTTTTTTTGGAGGAAACAAATATGCCGACCGTTTTTTATCACCCTTATATGCCGGCCAGCGATTCCATCCCCGTGATCACCGCCCAGGAACACCGCCTTGGAAGGCGGCTTCTTTGCGAAGGCCTCTCAACGCTTTACAGGCTTTCCTTTTCCGAAGACACTGTGGAGGAACAGCTGTGTAAAGAAGAAAATGGGAAACCCTTTTTAAAGGATTTCCCGCAGATCCATTTTAATATCACCCACTGCAGCGGCCTGGCCGCCTGTGCCTTTCATTCCTCCCCCATAGGGGTGGACGCCGAGCTTCCCGGGTATTTCGCCCCGATCCTTGTCAGAAAGGTGCTGACCGAAGAGGAAGCGCATCTTCTCTCCGTAAAAGGGACAGACCACTTATCCCGGGACGAATGGTTCTTCCGCCTCTGGACTCTGAAGGAGGCCTATGTCAAAATGACGGGAACCGGCGTGGACGTGCCTCTCCGGGATTTTTCCTTCTCCTTCGGGGAGGACGGAGAGATCGCCTGCTCCGACAGGACCGCGTCCTGCTTCCAGAAAAAGCTGGAAAGCGGACACATCCTTTCTCTCTGTGTAAGGTCCGGTTCCGACAGCACCCCCATACAGCTCATCCATTCCCGGTCCGTCGGCACCGGTCTCTGAGATTCCCCGGCATTTTGGCTTACGGAGCCGGCACGGAGGACATCTGACATCCCCATACATATTGGCGCAAGGAACTGTGCACAAGCAACCTTTACAGATGGCGCAGTTTAAATTCGTTCAGGCAGGGAGGAGGAATGAGTCGATGCGGAACGCAGCCTGTCCTCCTGTGCTTTCGCCTGGGCGGTACTATTTTCTCTGGAGGGAAAGCCACTGCAGGAGGGTTACCTCCCTGTTGTCCACGACGACCGGTTTTCTGTCAAAATCCAGCCGGCAGTCGTCGTTCAGCATGGGAATCCAGGAGAAATGTCCCATATACTCATAGGGCTCTCCTTTTTCATTTTTGAAGCCCGTATGGATATCCACGATTTTGTCCCAGCAGGTGAAATGGACATTCCCGGCCCCAGCCGCCTTCAGCCTCTGATAGGTCGGAATCGCGTATTCTGCCGGCGGGACGATGGGATCGTTGATGGCATGCGTAAACCAGATGGGGATTTCCTTCATCCGCCGGATGTGCTCCTCAGTAATACATTCATCCAGCATGGCCTCGCAGATGGGGAACGCCGCCGCGAAGAAATCCGGGTAATCCATGAGCATCCGCATGGTCATAAAGCCGCCGTTGGAATCCCCGCCGACATAGATGCGGTCCGGATCGATCGCATCTTTATACGTCTCTATGAATTCATCGATGGCGGCCTTCAACGCCTCCACATAGATCGATCTGCCGGTCCTTCCATACTCGCCGCTCCCGTCGTCCATCCACATGGTCGGACACTGGGGGACAAAGACAAAGGCGCCGCCGAACATCTCCTGCACATAATCCTCGGTAAGGGCTGTCACCTTGTTTCCCGCATAGGCAATGGCAGTGTCCTGTCCCCCTTCCCCTGCTCCGTGCAGCCAGACGATCAGCGCCTTGTTCCCTCCACGCAGCTTCGGAATAAAATAGCCGCTGCGAAGAGGAAGCTTTTCAAAGGTGGAAACCGTATGGCGGAACCGCTCCCGCTGCGGGCATAATACGCCGCCGCAGCGGTCAAACACCAGCCCGCCCAGGCGGTCGTCCCCTTCCCCCAGAGCCTCCGTCAATGTCACCGTATAATCGCAGACCGCAAAGAATTCATGTCCTGCTATATTGGAAAAATCCGCAACCAGCGCGGAAGAGCAGGGATAGATGGGACCATAGGCCAGCTCCAGCGTCACAAAACGGCTCTCCTTCTCTGAACGGTTCCCCGTTTTGTCACTGGGATAGACCCCTGTCACCGTCCGGTATCCCATGCTCGGCACCATCTGGTCCCTTTCCAGGAAGGATTT
>JAFOJB010000534.1 GCA_017420455.1 Blautia sp. | reverse complement strand
TCCAGCAGCTCCTCCCCCAGCTTTGCAAGCGCAAGAGGAGAATCCGCTGCAAAATTGCATGAAAATCCAGTTATTCCTGCTTTTTGTCCCGATATTGGATCATTCATTATCGAACTTCCAGCATGCCGGTTTGCAGCGGCAAACGGAGCGGACTGCATATTCTGAATCTTCCTGGCAGTCTCGTCCAGTGCTTTATCATAGAAGCCCTTTCCTTTCAGATACCTGGCGGCAAGTTCCCACACTTTGTTCCGGAACTCCCCACAGGCAGCGTTCACGTCTTTCTCCGGAATAAGCCCGACCAGTTTCCTGTACGCCTCTTCCGGCGGTTTGCCCCTGGCTGTTTCTTCTGTGATGATACAGCCCTGCCTGTCCCGGGGATAACGATTCGTAATGACATATATTACCGATTGAATCAGATCGTTGGAGAAACATGGATGAGAAAAATCTATCGGCAGGTACCATAGATCAGGATCCTCACTCACATCAGGGAGAAACTCATACGCATCCGCCATGCGGCCTGCTTCCCGCAGTTTCTTCAGAATCCAGAGCGCTGCACCAATCCGGATATCATAATCTCCATCCAGGTGGTTGTAGTTGTTTACAGGCAGAAGCTCGTTCTGGGTGAATGCTTCAACGACAGATGACAGGCCGAAGGAGGCAAACTCCTTTTCCGCCCTGTCCAGGAAAGCCAGAATCGCTTTCTGTCGTCTGTTCCCATATGACCCGTCCAGGTAGGATACCAGCTCTTCGTTAATATTCAGCGCCGCCTGCGCCAGCCTCCGGCATTCAGATTCGACAAAACGCTTTTTTCTGGCCGGCGTGCTGTAATCCGGTTTTTTCAGAGAATCTTTCATATTCAATCTCCTGTGGTTTTGTTCCATGCCCCGTGACAGCGTTTATACTTCTTTCCGCTTCCGCATGGACAGGGATCGTTCCTGCCCACCTTTATGACTCGTCTCTCGCCGTACTGACCTGCAGTCACATAATTATCAAGGGAGCTGTAGTCCACCATGGCCCCCATTGCCCGCAGCTCCGGTTCTGCTTCCTTCAGCAATTTCGCCGATGCCACAGATCCCGGCATGATCGCAGGCATGCTTTTCAGGCCATCAGGGTGCATCTTCTTAAAGAGATCATCGGGTCTCCAGCCTCTTCTTCCTCTGAGGTTTATGTGATTCAGATATTCATTGATAAAGGATATAAGCCTGTCCAGATCATCCATAGTGGGTACACCCGTCGATTTTCCGGATTGTGTTTTCTCTTCCTTCTCCTGTTCAGCCGCCTCCGGGAAAACCCTGTTCATGATCTCCTGTATGGATTCATACGAATCCATCTTTTCTGTAGAAATCTGTGACCAAAGAGGAATCAGAAAGGCAGGATCCCCGCCAAGTTTCTTTATTTCATCCTCCAGCGCAGTCATTGCAGGTGTGCGGATATATCCCTCTTCAACCAGCTGCTCGATCTCAGCCGCGTTCGGCACATAATAATCCAGTCCATCCGGCGTTTCCGCAAGCAGGTTTGTCCTCTCGTTTTCATCCAGGTGAAGCGACGCATATGGATTTCCATCGGCATCAGCTTTTCGCATGACACTCTCCAAAGAAGTGCCTTCACATTCGAATGGAAGAAAGAAGCCGTATTCGTCATCATCTTCTTCAAGTCTGCCAGGAACGTACTCCATAAGGATCATTCCCGATTTCTGGAGTTCCTGCATGATACGGATCAGGTTTTCCGTAGAGATTGTGCAGCCTTTCCTTCGCTCATACATCTTCTTCAGAACGGTAACCGTATACTGTCCGTACAGAAACTCTCCTGCTGTGGCACATGTTGCCAGCCATTTTCTGTCTATCATTTTCATCCTCCATCAGAGTCAGGATTGATCCAGAGATAACTAAAGATCTTACGGCTGCACTTTGCAGACCCTCTGGATTTCCCTGACGAATTTTCAGACAATTCCCTCGAACAGAAGCTTATCCCCAACGTGAATCGGGTAAACATCCGGCTTTTTGTTCCTGTTAAAGCTGAAGCTCAGCATATAACCTGTTGTCAGTCCGAAGTAATCAAG
>JAFOJB010000533.1 GCA_017420455.1 Blautia sp. | reverse complement strand
CATATAGGTCAGGCCTTTATCCCGCTGAAGATCCTGCAGCAGATTCAGGATCTGGGCCTGGATCAGCACGTCCAAGGCCGAAACCGGCTCATCGCAGATGATCAGCTTCGGATTCAGAGAAAGTCCTCTGGCGATACCGATTCTCTGACGGCGCCCGCCGTCCAGCTCATGCGGATACATATCTGCATAGCGTCTTGCCAGTCCGACGGTATCCATCAGCTCCAGGACTCTCTGCTCTCTTTTCCGCCTGTCCGGAACCGTCTTATAGATCAGCATGGGTTCCTCGATCTGCTGCTTTACGCTCATACGAGGATTCAGTGAGGACATGGGATCCTGGAAGATCATCTGCAGATCCGGGCGGAGACGGGTAAATTCCCTGTCCGAGAACTGGGCCAGATCCTTTCCATCGTACAGAATTTCTCCGGAGGTAGGCGGCACAAGCCTCAGGATAGTCTTTCCCAGAGTAGATTTTCCACAGCCGGACTCCCCGACCACTCCCAGGGTTTCTCCCTTTTCAATGGTAAAAGAAACATCGTCCACGGCATGGAGGGTTCCGCCGGAAACACTGTAATACTTTTTCAGGTTTTTCACTTCAAGCAGTACGCTCATGCTTCCCCCTCCTTTTTCCCGTCATAATGCACACAGCTTACAAAATGTCCGGGCTCCACTTCCTTCAGCACCGGGTCGCCTGCCTTGCAGGCGTCGCACTTTCTGTCGCACCGGTCATAAAAACTGCAGTACGTTGGAAGATCCATAGGATCCGCCATGAGTCCTTCGATGGATTTCAGCCTCTCTACATCGCTGTCCAGACTGGGAAGGGCGTCAAACAAAGCCCTGGTATAGGGATGGCACGGAGAATTGAAAATGTGCTCCAGCGTCCCGATCTCCACGATCTGTCCCGCGTAGATCACAGCGCATTTGTCGCAGATATCCGCTACCACGCCAAGATCGTGGGTGATCATGAGCATGGCGGTATTGAACTCCTTGCGAAGCCCGCGCATCAGTTCCAGCACCTGAGCCTGAATCGTCACATCCAGCGCCGTGGTGGGTTCGTCGGCGATGAGAAGCTTCGGGCTGCAGGCCAGAGCCATGGCAATGACGATCCTCTGTTTCATACCGCCGGAAAACTCATGGGGATAATTATTGAACCTGGCCCCCGGAATGCCTACTGTTTCCATCATCTCCACAGCCCGTTTCTCCGCTTCCGAACGGGAAACCCTGTTGTGAAGACGGATCACCTCCGCGATCTGTTCTCCCACAGTGTACACCGGATTCAGGGCAGACATGGGGTCCTGGAAGATCATGCCCACTTTGTTGCCCCGGATTTTCCGGAAATGTTTGTCATTTTTGTTGGTCTCACGCCGGCTGTTGCTGAGATACCTGGTGATCTCTTCCCCATCCAGAGTGATCTTCCCCTGGATGACATGACCGCCCGGCTGAGGCAGAAGCCCCATAATTGTCAGCGCTATGGTTGTTTTCCCGGCGCCGGTCTCACCCACAAGGCCCAGCGTTTCTCCCGGCTGGATCTCGAAGCTCACATCATTTACAGCCTCGGCCACCCCGGTTCTGGTCTCGTAGTGTACGACCAGGTTTTCTATTTTCAAGATCGGTTCACTCATCTTCTGCCCCTCCTACTTCAATCTTGGATCCAGCGCGTCGCGCAGGCCATCGCCGAAAAGGTTCAGCGCAAGCACGGTGATCATGATGGCAACGCCCGGGAAGATCAGGATGTGGGGACTGGTACGGATAAATGACCTTCCGGCGGAAAGCATGGAACCCCACTCCGGTGTAGGAGCGGCGATTCCCAGTCCCAGATAGCTCATGGAGGAAACCGTCAGGATCGCGGTAGCGATACTGAAGGTGACATTTGTGAGGATCGGCCCCAGAGCATTGGGCAGCATATACTTCAGAAGCTGACGCCTGCTGCTGGCTCCAACCGATCTGGCCGATTCTATATAATCGCTGTTTTTTACAGACAGGATTGCCGCCCGCACGATCCTTGCCCTGGCGGGCATGGTGCTCACTGAAATGGCGATCACCAGGTTCACAACGCCGGTTCCCAGAGAAGCTGCAATGGCGATAGCCATCAGCATCGGCGGTATGGACTGAAAGATATCCAGGATACGCATGATGACCATATCCGCTCTTCCCCCGTAATAGGCTGCAATAGCTCCCAGGATTCCTCCGAAAAGATATGCAAGGAAGACACAGATGAAACCGATGGGAAGGGAGATCCTTGTCCCATAGACGACACGGCTGAAAATATCCCGCCCGTAGTTATCTGTTCCGAAAAGATGCTTAAGGCTCGGTGCCTGAAGGACATCAGAATAATTCTGTTCATCGATCCCATAAGGCGCGATGAAATCCGCGAATATCGCCGTAAGGATCAAAAGGAGGAGAATGATCATTCCCGCTACGGCAAGCCGGTTTCTCTTCAGCCGTATCCACGCCTCTTTTGCAGGAGAGGTAGACATGGCAGATTTATTCCGGACTTTCTTTCTATCCAGCTTTTCCATGGCCGGAGTATATCTTTTAGCCATTACGCAGCCGCTCCTTTCTTTCTTTTTGTTTTTGCCCTGGCCTGGAATTCCGTCTTCAGCCGGGGATCTACGATGGTATAGACGATATCCACCAGCAGCATGACAATACTGAAGGTGATGGCCAGCACCACGATCCCGCCCTGTACGGAAGGCCAGTCTCTGGAGTTGATGGCGTTCAGCATGAACTGTCCGACGCCGGGGATCGAGAAAATACTCTCTGCCACCACAGCCCCTCCCAGAGATACGCCGATGGTATTTCCGACATTGGCGATGACAGGCATCAGAGCATTCCGAAGTCCATGCTTAAAGATTACGACAGACTTCCTCTGTCCCTTTGCGCGGGCAGTACGAATATAATCCTGCCGGATCACCTCCAGCATGCTGGAACGGGTGACCCTCGCCAGGTTTCCTACGTTTCCGACGCCGATCATGGCCACCGGCAGGATCCAGCTCCTGATCCCGTTTATTCCGCTGGCAGGCAGGATCTGCAGCTTCACGGAAAAAATAAGCAGCAGCATCAGGGCGAACCAGAATTGCGGTATCGAAACAAAAAACAGCGCGGACGCCATGGTGATATTATCTACCCAGGAATATTGTTTCACGGCGGAAAGCACTCCCAGAGGCAGCGCGATCGCCAGAGCAACAATAACAGAGGCAAGAGTCAGTTTCAGCGTCACCGGGAAACGGTGCATGATCTCCTTTGCCACCGGCTGGCGGTTGGAGTAGGAGGTCCCCAGATCCAGTCTGGTAAAGACGCCCCAGACGTATTTCACAAACCGCACGTAGACCGGCTGGTTCAGCCCCATCTCTTCTCTGGCGGCTTCTCTGGCCTCCACCGTCGCATCCGGCCCGACCATATTGTCCACCGGATCTCCCGGAGTGATCACGCTGAGGGTAAAAACTATCAGAAGAACCCCGATCACCACGGGAATCATCCACAGAATTCTCTTTAAAATATATCTCAGCATATTCGTTCCTCTTTTTCAGTAATCACAGATCCCGCTGCAGGCAGCCGCCCGGCTGGCTGCTGACGGGAATAATGGTCCTTCGTTCACACATTTCTGCACCGGGAGATTGCGCCATGAAGCAATAACACCGGTTTATAGATACGAAACGGGGCCGCAGGTTTTCGCCTGCGGCCCGCGTCTGAATGCGATGCAATGTTTCAGAAGTCTTGCAGACTGCTCTTAGAACACGTTCGTTATTCTGCTCTGTAAGCCTTGGAGAAATCGATGTCGCTGAACTCTGTCAGGATGATTCCCTTGATGCTGGAATCAGCCGCGCAGACCTTGTTCGGAGAATACAGCGGAGCTGCCGGGCAGGCTTCATTGATGATCTTCTGGATCTTTCCATAGACTTCTTTGCTCTTGTCAGGATCCAGTGTAACCTTTGCTTCATCCATGAGATCCAGCAGTTCCTGCGGAGCATCTACCCAGCCGCAGCCGCCGCGCATGGTCTTGAAATCGATACGGCTGTCGAAATCACGAAGGATCATAGCCGGATCCGGATTCGCAAGGTTTACGATGTGGGCGTCAAAATCTCCTGCTGTTACATAATCATAGAATACAGTAGAAGCTACCGGAACAAGTGTAACTTTGATTCCCAGTTCTCCGAGCTGATTCTGGATCATCTCTCCGTAGGTATTGAAGGCCGGTGCCTCTGCATAGAGAAGTTCGAACTCAAAGCCATCCGGATATGCGGACTGGGCGAGCTCTGCCTTCGCGGCTTCCAGATCGTAATGGAAGTAGCTCTGATATCCGCCGTCCTCTGCGGATACATAAGCGCTGCTGGCCAGAGGCAGGAAGCTGTCGGAAAGGGAGCCGTAGCCGCTGGCTGCGATCATCAGGTTCGCCTCATAATTCATGGCCAGGGAAACTGCTCTTCTGACATGCTCATCGTTGAAGGGAGCTTTGGAGCAGTTCATAAGAAGGTCCGTAGAATTGGAGGTCGGATAGTTGATGATGGTGAATTCCGGGTTTCCTTCCAGACCAGCAAGCTGGATGGTATCCGGATCCAGCGCGATATTCACATCGTGAGATTCCAGATTCATGATACGTGCGGAAGCATCGCCGATGATACGGATCTCTACGTTCTTGAAATAGGGGGTATCGCCCCAGTAGTTTTCATTTCTTTCCAGCTTGATATAGGAGCCGTCGGACCACTCTACGAACTTGTAGGGACCTGTGCCGGCTACCGGATTCAGGGCCTGTGCTTCAATTCCGCCGTTTGCCTCTACGGAAGCCTGCACTACCATGCCCAGCGGGACATTGGAAAGTGTATACAGGAAGTAGGGCTCTACGTTTTTGGTGGCAAGGACTACGGTGTAATCATCCTCTACCTGGCATTCCTCCAGATTGAACATGCCGAAATAGTTTCCGAGAGCGCCGCTGTCGACTGCTGTCTGGATACTGTAGATGACATCACTTGCCTTGAAGGGATCTCCTGCATGGCTGACGACATCGTCTCTCAGTTTGAAGCGTACATGGGTATCATCGATGTATTCCCACTCTGTGGCAAGCATCGGGCCAACGGAATTGGTTTCTCCATCATAGGAAACAAGACGGTCGTACAGAGTCTCGCTGATAGGTGTATTTACACTTACCGCAGAAATATTCAGATGGAAAAGGCCAGTGGGATTTCCCTTGTGCGCCACCACCAGAGTTTCATCTGAAGGAGTATAAGGTGTCTCAGCATGAACAAGAGCACTGCCGGAAACAATGCCGACGGCCATGACTGCTGTAAGGAAAAGTGCAGCAAGTTTTTTCATAAGATCTTCCTCCTTTTCTACTTCCTGGCTCAGCCAGAGTATATAAGAAGTTTACCACCTTCTGCGAAATTTCACCATATTCATCCTGTACAGGGATTTTTTCATGTGTTTGTGCAGATTGCATAATTCCAGTTTTCTCTTGATTTTCGGTTTTTTCCAGACTATACTGGTCAGGAGAACGATTCCGGCATTTCATGCAATTTTTTCCTCATTTTTCGTACCGGGATTTCATTTTTGACAATCTTTACAGAACGAAGGGAGAGATCTGTCATTCTTACTACAGAAATACTGATTCAGAATCTTTCAGACCAGATTATTTATAGTCATATCTGTCGGAGCTCCCTGGCGCATATCAAAGGGATTCTTTTTCCGGAAGAAGGGTCCCCTCCTGTCAACGACTACCTTTATTTATGCAAACTGACAGATTTCCGGGAGGATTACCTTCAGACTACAGGATGTACCTTTCTGGTCTGCGCAGGCGGCCCGCCTTCCGTTCCGGAGGAGACCCTCCGGGCTTATAAAGAACGTTTCGACCAGGCCAGATCCTCGGTTCTGGTATTCGGCGGGGATATCTTCCGTCTTTACAACCGGGTATCCGCGGAGCTTACAGGCTACAGCCAGTGGATCTATGACCTGCAGTCCACCGACAATCTCCAGCTTCTTTCCGACTATGCCTGCAGGCGGACAGGCTGCACCATCGCGGTCCTGGGATCTTATTTCCAGGTACTGGCCTTCAGTCCTTATCAGAATGAAGGGGATTTTCTCTTTTCTTTGTTCCGTGACGGAGGGTCGCTCAGCCTGGATTCCGTACTGGAGATTCTCGACAAGGAACATTCATCCATGGGAAAGCAGACCCTTCTTCTCCGTTTTAAGGATAAGGATTATATCGACTATCCTGTTCGGAACAAGAGCAGGATCATCGCCAGAGTGATCGTCTGGCCGCCGGAAGAGGAGATCAGTACGCTGGTCATGCCGTATATGAACGATCTTTTACGGGCGGTAACTCCGCTTCTTCTTTCTTCGGATTCCATAATACAGCATTCCCGGAACACATCCGGCGCTCTGATCGCAGATCTTGTGGAAAGAAGGCTCACCAGCCAGGAGGAGCTCCTCCGGCGCCTTTCGGTCACTCCTGAACTTCTGAAAGGAAAATATTTCCATGTGATCGTGATCATGTTTCCTTCGGAAGAAACCTCTGTCCCCTATAACTATCTTTCCGGACAGCTGGAGCAGATTTTTCCGGACAGCTCTGTGGTTTCCTATGAGAAAAATCTTGTGGTGATTTCTTCCCTGAATTCCCGAAGGAGCGCCCTTACCTTTGACAGGGGAAGGCTTCTGCATCTTCTGGAAAGCTTTGACGCGTTCGCGGGTATCGGAAATCTGACACGTTTCCTGATCTCCATGCGTACACTGTATCTGCAGGCTCTGGCCACGGCCAGACTTGGCAGGATCTTCCGGGATAACATGGAGGAGCGCATCTTTTACTATAATGATTACAGCGTCTATCACTATATTGACCTTTGCTTCGAAAGCGCCGTGAAGCTCCACCAGTATGATAATGCCACCCATCTCTGCCATCCCGGTGTGATCGCGATCCTTCGCCATGATCAGAAAAACGAGACGGACCTGTACAACACCCTGCGGAACTATCTGGAGAACAACTGCAACGCTTCTTTGTGCGCAAAGAAAATGTTCGTACACCGGAACACCATCAATTACCGGATCAACGTGATCGAAGAGCTGATCGGCGGAAGCCTTTCCGATTCCCGCCTCCGCCTGACCATCCAGATGTCCTTCCTGGTCCTGGAATATGAAAAAAAATACATGGGAGTGGACGAGATCAGCCGACTGAACAAGAAAGAACTCACCAGCGATATCCAGATCTTTCACCCTCAGACATGATCTGACAGGGGAGCAAAGGCACTGCCCTGAGATGACCGTTCGCCGCCAGGTGTGCGCTCGTGCAGGCACGGCGCACGTCTG
>JAFOJB010000532.1 GCA_017420455.1 Blautia sp. | reverse complement strand
TCGAAGATCGAGAGGCTTTCCACTTCCTTCTTTAGCATCTCATAGTCGATCTCAATGCCGATCACTCCGACAAAACGTTCCTTCCAGTAAACGGGTACATTATAGGAAATCACCCGGATGCCAAGATTTTCCGTGTAATACGGAGGAAGCCATACTCCTTTGCCGGTTGCCTTCGGGACAGTGAACCAGACAAGCGCTGTAGTATCGCCGGTATCATACTGGGTGATGTCTGTTACCTCGTGTTCCGTAAACCCTTCACCTTCCTGATATACATACCAGAAGCCTGATACGTCTTCCGTAATCTCCGGATCGATCCTGAAATAGTAGGTAAGCACTCCTTTCGTGTTGTACGCGATCCGTTCGAACAGATTACGTGCACGCTCCACCTGGCTGCCCATATTCTTAAACGGCATACCCTCAAAGCTGTCCGATACCAGCGTTGATACTGTGCGAACGGAGTGTTCTACGCTTTCAAAATACTGCTCCAGATTCATTGCCCCGGTTTTGGCAGTCAGATGAATCATCTGATCGGCATCCTCTCTGCCCAGATTCCTGATTGATATGACGCCAATAGCTGTAGCAATACCCAGAGAAAATATTATTACACTCACAACTGTAAGAGTGAATTTAGTCCGAATTGAATGCATCTGATGATGCGCCTCCTTCATATGTGATGATGAGCTACAGATAAGTTCCCGCCGGGCGTTATCGTTATATGTTCCCTGACATTCCTGCGCCGTTCAGGGAGAGCCGAGGCAGCCTGTAAACTGGAATTACCGGAATTTACTGATCCTGCATGAGTCATTCATCTGCCTGTCTTTCATAGATCTCCATGATATTCCTGTCAGGAACGAAACGCGAACCGACATCATCAATCAATGAACGGAAGCCATCCGCTATTTCCGTTCTTTCTGAATAAATCTTTCCGTATTTCAGGGACCAGCTTTCTTCCTCCTCAAGATCAGCAGCCGCATTTCCGCTTATGTCGTTGATCATATCTTCTTCATCGGAATCTGCTTTTCGGGTGCTCACACGCTCTAAGAGCACACAACTTTCGACGTGAACTGTCTGCGGGAATTGGTCTACGGGGCAGACTTTTTCCAGCTTGTAACCGTTTTCACAGAGATATTTCAGGTCCCGGGCCAGGGTTGCGCTGTCGCAGCTGACATAGACGATTCTGGAAGGAGCCATCCGGATCATCGTCTGCAGGAGGACTTCATCGCAGCCTTTCCTGGGGGGATCCACCACGATCACATCGGCGCCTTCCCGGGTGATCTGATATCTTTCCGGGAGAACTTCTTCCGCCTTGCCCACATAAAACTGTGCATTGGCAATGTGGTTCAGAAGCGCGTTTGTCCTGGCATTCTCTACTGCTGCGGGAACGATCTCAACGCCATAGACCTTCCTGCAGTTTCGGGCAAGGAAAAGAGAGATGGTGCCAATTCCGCAGTAGAGATCCCATACGACCTCATCGTCGTGCAGATCGGCATATTCCAGGGCTTTTCGATAAAGCTTTTCTGTCTGATAAGAATTCACCTGGTAGAAGGAGAGCGGAGAAATCCGGTAACGGATGGAGGAGATACAGTCCTCTATGTACAGATTTCCATACAGGGAAACCACCTGATCTCCCAGAATCACATTTCCCGGCTGTCTGTTCACGTTGATACAGATACTCTTCATCCCGGGAATCTGTAAAAGAGCCTTACAGAGCTTTTCCGCTCCGGGTATCCTGTCTCCGTTCAGGACCAGGCAGACCATGATCTCCTTTGTCGCGAAACCATACCGGATGAGAACGTGACGGACAAGCCCCTCTTTCTTTTCTTCATCATAGGGCTCAATCCGGTATTTCTCCATGTGGCAAAGCACAGTATCCAGAATCCGGCGGTTTTCCGGAATTCCCAGGACGCAGTCCCTGTTTTCTACGATGAAATGTGTACGCCCGGCGTAAAATCCGGTGATCGTGCGCCCGTCTTTGCTCTTTCCAACCGGGAACTGCGCTTTGTTCCGGTAATGGTAAGGCTGTTCCGCGCCAATGATCGGTTCCATATGGAATTCCGTAAAACCACCGATCCTCTGAAGATTCATCCGGACCTTATTTTCCTTGAACGCCAGCTGCTTCTCATAGGAAAGGGCCTGCAGCTGGCATCCGCCGCACTGCCGGGCACAGGGGCATAATGGCTCTGCCCGGTCCGGCGATGGCTGCAGCAGCTTCTCCAGCCGGCCATAGCCGTAATTCTTTTTCGCCTTCACGATCCGGGCGACTATCCGGTCCCCGAGACAGGTGTCCTTTACAAAAACAGTGAAGCCATCGATCTTACCGATGCCTTCACCGTCTACGCCATAGTCTTCTATTGTAAGTTCAACAAGATCATTTTTCTGATATCCCATGTCCTTTACAGATCTCCTGTCCTGCGAAGATTCGAGTCAAAGAGCCTGTTGAAGCCCAGCCAGTCCTTCCTGCTCTTGTCAGCTGTGAATATTTCTGTAATGGTTTCCATTCTTGCATCCGCGTTGTCCGCCAGATTCAGGGCAACAGCCTCGGCCAGGGCAGGCTTCTTTGGGGAACCATACTCCAGTTCTCCGTGATGGGACAGGATGCAGTGGAGCAGTTCATTCTTCAGAACAACCGGAAAATCCGGAATACGGGCAGCAAGCTCGCTGACCATCTGCGCGCCTATGACAATATGGCCGATCAGCTGCCCCTCATCTGTATAATCGTTGAGCGGGAAGGGAGAAATCTCCCTGATCTTGCCTACATCGTGTAAAAGCGCCGCGGTCAGAAGGAGATCCCTCTTCAGGATCGGATATGCGCCTGCCATATAGTCGCACAGCCTGGCAACGCTCAGCGTATGCTCCAGGAGCCCTCCGATAAAGCTGTGATGAACCGTCTTTGCGGCGGAATGAGCCAGGAAGGATTTCTGGAATTCGATGTCCTCCACAAACAGTTTTTCCAGAAGAGCATGGAGATACGGATTGCCTATGGTCCCGATCATCGCTGTAAGCTGACGGAACATTTCCTCCGTACTGTTTTCAATGACAGGAAGATAGTCTGCCGGGTCATATTCTCCTTCTGAAGCTTTCCGTACTCTCTTGACATTGATCTGAAGCGCGCCGGCAAAGCTGTTGACATCCCCCAGTATTTCTATGTAATCGAGTGTATCGAAATCATCGATCCCCTGAGAATTCGGATCCCAGATCTTGGCATCCATCGTCCCGGTCCTGTCCTGGATCACAAGGTTTTCATATGGTTTCCCGTTTCTGGTAACAGCGCTGGTCCGCTGTTTGCAGAGGTAGATCGAATGAATACGGTCACCTTCCTGCATTTCACTGATAAATCTCATATAACAAAATCATCCTGTCTGCTTAGTTCTGTTTTTTCACTTCAAATTTATAGCCGATACCCCATACGGTTGTCAAGGACCAGCGGGGATGATCTTTGATTTTTTCCCGGAGCCTTTTGATATGTACATCAACAGTCCTGGTATCTCCCATATACTCATATCCCCAGATATGATCCAGGAGCTGCTCCCGGGTGAAGACCTGATTGGGAGAAGCCGCAAGGAAATACAGCAGCTCCAGCTCCTTTGGCGGCATATCGATACTTTCATCGCGATAGGTCACAGAATAATTCGCCATATTGATGGATAGCTGGTCGAGAATGATCTTTTTCCCGTTATCTTCCTTTGCATCAAGGCGGCGCAGAACCGCTTTGACACGAGCAACC
>JAFOJB010000531.1 GCA_017420455.1 Blautia sp. | reverse complement strand
GGGGGCGGTTCACAAGACAGAGGCAAGACAGAGGGACGGTTCTTTTGTCTTTTTTCAAAAAAGACAAAAGAACCGTCCCTCTGTCTTGCCCTGTCCTGCCCCCTGTCTTGCGCCCCCTGCCTTCCCACTCCTTGTCTTCGGGAGAGTTGAAATCCCGTCATATTTCTGACATGCCGCGGGGAGAGGAAGAGGAACAGGTCAAAATAGGATAACAAACTGCACAAAGAAATGATTGATTTTATCCCGGGAATGCATTAAACTGTCATTATACATTGTTAACGATTTTCTTTCAGAATAAGGAGGAAACGCAAAATGAACAAGAAAATATTGGCAGCTGTGATGACATCTGCAATGGTCCTTTCCATGGGCGCGGCTGCTCATGCAGAGGATGGAACGCACATCTATGTTCTTACCGCATCTGAGGACCACGGCTGGACCGGTTCTGTCGCAACCTTCGCAAAGGAAAAGGCAGAGGAAGTCAATGCAGAGGGAACCTATACCGCAGAAGTGATCACAGCAGCCAGCGCATCTGATCAGATTACCCAGATCGAGGATATCCTGGCAGGAGATACCAGCAACATCGCCATCGTCATGATGCCCCTGGATGATACCGTACAGTCCGCCATCCAGCAGATCGTAGACGCAGAGGTTCCCTATGTGGCCTTTGACCGTATCATCGACGCAGTCGCTCCCACAGCAGTTTCCAATGTAAAGGGCGACAACAGCGGTATCGGCGCAGGCAGCGCTGCATACTTCGTATCTCTTGGCATGAAGCCCGGCGATGCAGTGTATGTCTATGAGGGAGACACCTCCTCCGTTACCACCCTTCGCGACAACGGCTTCGTAGATTATCTTACCGGAGCTGCAGAGTTCGACGGCGCCGCGATCGCCGACGATCTCAAGTGGAGCGAAGAGGACCTGGCCAGCATCACCTACTCCGGCGCCATGAACTGGAGCCGTTCCGATACCAAGACCTCCTTCGAGTCCCTTATGGGAGATGCTTCCAACGCAGAGATCAAATGGTTCTACGCAGAGGACGACGAGCTGGCAATGGGTATCCTGGAAGCTCTGAACGGCGGCGGTATCGATGATTCCGTAAAGGAAGCCTTCCTTGGAAACGCTCCGGCCATGACAGGCTGCGGCGGACTGGATGAGTACTACGAAGTTCTTCGCGGAAACAGCTATGCGGACCTGGCTGAGAAGTTCAGCGGCCTCTGCTCTGTAACCTACAGCCCGGCCATGATCCAGACAGCAATCCAGGATATGGTAGATTTCCTGAATGGTGAGACTGTTGAGCAGGATCACGTGATCGCATGCGAGAACGTAACATCTGAGAATGTTGACAACTATCCTTCCTTCTGATCCGGTAAGGAATCCATAGCAGGTATGTGTGAGACTGCCGGGCTGCCACTGCAGTCCGGCAGTTTTTTAATTGATATTAAGGAGCAGCCAATATGTTACTGGAAATGAAAAATATTGACAAGGCTTTTAATGGAGTACCGGTCCTTAAGAAGGTCCAGCTGGAGGTGGAGGCCGGCGAGGTCCACGCGCTTCTGGGAGAAAACGGAGCGGGGAAGTCCACCCTGATGAATGTGCTCACCGGCGTATATCCCCTGGACGGGGGAAGCATCATTTTCGACGGCCAGTCCCAGGAGCATATGACCATCAGGAAATCAGAGGAGCTGGGCATCGCGTTTGTGCATCAGGAGCTGAACCTGTTCAACGA
The DNA here is from genome assembly GCA_017420455.1 of Blautia sp. Lineage (GTDB taxonomy): Bacteria > Bacillota > Clostridia > Lachnospirales > Lachnospiraceae > Blautia_A. The sequence goes on along the minus strand of JAFOJB010000531.1, from coordinate 2,592 downwards.
CATGACGGTCTACGAGAACATTTTCCTGGGCAAGGAGATCGTAAACAAATTCGGAAAATGCAATAAAAGAGAAATGATCCGCCGGGCCAGGGAACTGTTCTCCCAGCTTGACGTAAACATAGATCCCACGGAAAAGGTAGAGGATTTAAAGACCAGCGAGAAACAGCTGCTGGAAATTTCCAAGGCCCTGTTTTTCCAGGCAAAGCTTCTGATCCTGGATGAGCCTACCACAGCCCTGAACAATGATGAGATCGACCATCTCTTTCAGATCATCGGGAATCTGAAGAAAAAGGGGACTTCCTTTATCTTTATCTCCCACAAGATGCCGGAGATCTTCCGGATCTCGGACAGATATACGGTGTTCCGGAACGGAGAATATATCGCTTCCGGGAGGATCGAAGAAACCACGCCGGAGGAGGTCACCAGGCTTCTGGTGGGAAACGCAGATTCCTTCAGGGATATCTATGAGGTCAGAGAGAGCGGAGAGAGTATCCTGAAGCTGGTGGACTATTCAGGCCCCGGGTTTTCCCATATCGACCTGGATATCAAAAAGGGACAGATCGTAGGGCTTACCGGTCTGCAGGGAGCGGGCAGCTCGGAGCTGATGCAGTGCATGTTCGGCATCACCAGGTCTACCGGAGGGTATATGGAGATGGAGGGGCAGAAGATCCCGCCGGCTTCCACCCACAAAACCATGGTGTCCGGCATCGCCATGCTGGCTTCCAACAGAAAGGAAAATTCCGTAATTCCGGACATGAGCCTTCTGGAGAATATGTACCTGGCCGAGCATACTCTGTCTGCGAGAAGCTTCGCCATCCACAAAAAAGAGGAAAAGGCAAAGTACGAAAAATACAAGAAGATGCTGAATATCAAGGCGCAGGACAGCTCGGATTCCATCCTGTCCCTCAGCGACGGAAATCAGCAGAAGGTATTCCTCGCCAGGTGGCTGAATACAAACGCGGATGTCCTTCTCCTGGACAATCCTACCCAGGGAATCGATGTAGGCGCCAAAGCAGAGATCTATAAGCTGATCCTGGAGCTTTCCAAGGAAGGAAAGACGATCCTCATCAATACACTGGAGATTCCGGAGATCCAGAAGATCGCGGATTACTGCGCTGTCTTTTATGAGGGCAGCATCATCAAGATCCTGCAGCATCAGGAGATCAACGAGGAGACGGTGATGCTGTATTCGACCAACGCTTCTCAGGCCTGAGAAAGAAGGAGTAAAAGAAAAATGACAAAGAAAAATCCTGTTGCAAAAGCCTTGTCCCAGTATAGCTTTATCCTGGTATTTATCGCGATCTTTGCCGTATACGCCCTTACCTCCAGCGGACTTACCTGGAATGGCGTCATGAACATTTTCCGCCACTCGGCCGTCATCGGCATCATTGGCGTCGGCATGGGGATGGTGTGCCTCACCGGAGAGATCGATCTTTCGGTGGGTTCCATGCTGGCCCTTATCAGCGGCTTCGCCGTCGTGATCTACAATATCACCGGCAGTATCATTGTCACCCTGCTGTTCTGCCTTGTCTTCGGCGCGGTCCTCGGCCTCCTGAACGGCGTGCTGGTGGGGTATATCCGGATGCCGGCCTTTATCGTGACCCTGGCGACGATGCTGATCTTTCGTTCCTTTGCCCAGTATTTCTGCCAGAAGATCCCGAAGGATCTCTGCGGCGGCGGAAGCTCTGTATACCGTATGATCAACAGCAAGGCATCTTACCAGAGCTTTTACGGCTTTGGAAACGGAAAGCTGGCGACGGTTCCGATCGTCGGTATTGTCCTGATCGTGGTGGTGATCGTCTTTACCTATGTGACGACGAGCACCAAGTTCGGAAAGAAGGTCTATGCCATCGGAAGCAATGAGAAGGGCGCTTCCATGAACGGCATCAATGTCAATCTGATGAAGATGGTGGTCTTTATCATCACCGGCTGCCTGGTGGGCGTGTCAGCCTTTCTGTGGATCGCCATGAACGCGTCCTCCGACCCGGCTACCACCGGAAAGAGCAATGAAATGTACGCCATCGCCTCGGTAGTGCTGGGTGGTATCAGCATGAGCGGAGGCAAGGGAAAGGTTCTCGGCATCCTCTTCGGCGCCATGTCCTATACGGTCATCGACAAGATCATCGTGGCCCTGAAGATGGACTCTCTGATCAACGACGCCATCAAGGGAATCATCCTGCTGCTGGTCATCCTTATCCAGCTGGCCGGCCCGAAGCTGAGGGAGAAATTCTCTCATTGAGAATTTATGGAACGATCCTTATCCCCGGAAAGGAGGCATCTCTTATGAAACTGAAGATCGGAATCATCGGCTGTGGTATGATCACCAAGGTCCGCCATGCGCCGGAATATAATGAAAATGAAAACTGCGAAATCATCGCCTTCTACGATGTACAGGAAGAGAGAGCCGCCGCCCTGGCAGAGAAATATCACGCAAGGGTCTGCCGCAGTGTGGACGAACTGCTTTCCCTGGATCTGGACGCGGTGAGCGTTTGCGTTGCCAATGTCATGCATGCGGAAATCACCATCAAGGCGCTGAACGCGGGAAAGCATGTCCTGTGCGAGAAGCCTATGGCGGTAACCCTGGAGCAGTGC
>JAFOJB010000530.1 GCA_017420455.1 Blautia sp. | reverse complement strand
TGCGCGTCCTTGCGCACATGTCCGGCGACGAGAACCTCATCGCAGCCTACCGTTCGGCGCAGGATATCCACCGGATGACCGCCTCGCAGGTCTTCCACGTCCCGTTCGACGAGGTCACGGAAGGCATGCGGCGGAACGCGAAAGCCGTCAACTTCGGCATCGTATACGGGATCAGCGCGTTCGGCTTAAGCCAGGGGCTGATGATCACGCCGAAGGAAGCGGCGGACTATATCGCCAGATACTTTGAGACGTATCCCGGGATCAAGACGTTCCTCGACGGACTCGTTTCCTCCGCAAAGGAGAAGGGATACGCGGTATCGCTCTTCGGCAGGAGGAGACCGGTGCCGGAGCTGCGCGCGGCGAATTTCGTGCAGCGGTCCTTCGGCGAGCGGGTCGCGATGAACAGCCCGATCCAGGGAACGGCGGCGGATATCATGAAGATCGCCATGAACCGCGTGTACGCGCGGCTTACCGAAGAGGGCCTCAAGTCGAAACTGATCCTGCAGATCCACGACGAACTGCTGATCGAGGCGCCGAAGGAAGAGGCGGAATATGTAAAAACGCTCCTCACGGAGGAAATGCAGAAGGCGGCGTCTCTTTCGGTCCCGCTTTCGGCCGACTGTCATACGGGAGAAAACTGGTACGAGGCGAAATAAATGAGAAAGATCGGGCTTACCGGAGGAATCGGAGCAGGAAAAAGCACGGTGCTTTCCTATCTGGAGGAACGCTGGGGCGCTTATGTGATCCAGGCAGACCAGGTGGGACATCAGGTTATGGCTCCGGGCGGCGCATGCTATGAAGCAGTGGTCGCCCTTTTCGGACAAAAGGTGGTAAAAAGTGATAAAACCATTGACCGCAGGCAGGTTTCTGATGTAGTATTCAGAGTGGCCGAAAAAAGAGAGGCTTTGAACCGGATCATACATCCTGCTGTGCGCTCCTTTATCCAGGAAAGGCTGAGGGAGCAGGAGGAGCAGGGGAGAGAGATCTGCGTCGTCGAGGCCGCGCTTCTTCTGGAGGATCATTACGAAAGATTTCTGGATGAGATCTGGGTGGTGACGGCTGACAGAGAGACCAGGATCCGGCGGCTTATGGAGAACCGGGGATATACCCGGGAAAAATGTGAAGAGATCATCTCCTCCCAGGTGTCAGAGGAAACCTACAGAAGGGCTTCGGATCTTGTAATCGACAACAGCTCGGATCTGGAGCAAATGAAGCGTCAGGTGGATGCCGCCATCGGCCGGAAACATAAATGACTCCGGTGGAATGTTGTCTTTATGCACCGGAATCATGGATAAGGAGACGGAAGGTAACATGAGATTTTGCAGTATCGCCAGCGGAAGCAGCGGAAACTGTATCTACGTAGGAACAGAAAACACACACATCCTTGTGGATGCGGGCATCAGCGGGAAAAGAATCGAGGCAGGCCTGGGCGAACTCTCTCTATCCGGGAAGGACGTGGACGCCATTCTTGTGACCCATGAGCACGCAGACCACATTCAGGGCCTCGGAGTCCTGGCAAGAAAATACGGGATCCCCATTTATACAACGCCCGGGACCGCTTATATTCTGAAGCAGCAGAAATCCCTGGGCAGGCTGCCGGAGGGTATTTTTCACGAGATCAGGGAAGACGAACGGTTCACCATCAAGGACTTTACGGTGCTCCCCTTTACGATTCCCCATGACGCGGCCCAGCCAGTGGGATTCCGGGTGGAATGCCAGGAGAAATCCGTAGGAATCGCTACGGATCTGGGAAAATATAACGAATATATCATCGACCGGCTTACCGGCCTGGACGCCGTGCTTCTGGAGGCAAACCACGATGTGAACATGCTGGAGGTGGGACCATACCCCTACCTGCTGAAAATGCGGATCCTTGGAGACCGGGGACATCTTTCCAACGAAAATGCCGGGAAGCTTCTTTGCCGGATTCTGCATGACCAGATGAAAGCCATCTTTCTGGGGCATCTGAGCAAGGAAAACAATTATGAGGCGCTGGCGTACCAGACGGTCTGTTCGGAGGTTACCATGGGGGATAATCCCTACAAGGCGGGAGATTTCAGGATCGCAGTAGCCGGAAGAGACCGGATGTCGGAAGTAGTTGTATTGTAAGAGGAGACAGATATGAAGAAAACGATCATCACTGTGGTAGGAAACGATACCGTCGGCATCATCGCCAGGGTATGCACCTATCTTGCTGAGAATAACATCAACATCCTGGACATCTCCCAGACCATCGTGCAGGGATATTTCAACATGATGATGGTGGCGGATACCAGCAAATCAGAAAAGGATCACGGGACACTTGCCAGGGAGCTTCAGGACATCGGGGACCAGATCGGCGTGGTGATCCACTGCCAGCATGAAGATATCTTTAACCGGATGCACAGGATCTGACGAGGTGGGGAAAAGTGATCAATATATTTGAAGTCAACGAGACTAACAAGATGATCGAGCAGGAGAATCTGGATGTCCGCACGATCACGATGGGAATCAGTTTACTGGACTGTATTGACAGCTCTCTTCCTGAACTGAAGCGGAAGATTTACGAAAAGATTACCAGAAAGGCAGAAAACCTGGTGGAAACCGGAGAGAAAATCTCCATGGAATATGGCATTCCCATAGTAAACAAGAGGATCTCTGTGACGCCCGCCGCCCTGATCGGCGGCGCAGCCTGCCGAAGCATTGCGGACTTTGCCTCTCTGGCGAAGGTGCTGGACGATGCGGCCAGGCAGGTAGGCGTGAACTTTATCGGCGGCTACTCCGCCCTTGTGAGCAAGGGAATGACCCCGGCCGACGAGATGCTCATCCGTTCGATCCCTCAGGCTCTTGCTTCCACCGAGCGGGTATGCAGCTCCGTGAATGTGGGCTCCACCCGCACAGGCATCGATATGGACGCGATCAAGCTCATGGGCGAGGTGATCCTGGAAACAGCGAAGGCTACCAGGGAGCAGGATTCCCTGGGGTGCGCGAAACTGGTGGTTTTCTGCAACGCGCCGGACGATAATCCCTTTATGGCAGGCGCCTTCCACGGTGTGACAGAGGGAGACTGTGTGATCAATGTAGGCGTCAGCGGTCCCGGGGTTGTGAAGAAAGCACTGGAAAGTGTCCGCGGCGCGGATTTTGAGACGCTTTGTGAAATGATCAAGAGAACCGCCTTCAAGGTGACCAGGGTAGGACAGCTGGTAGCGCAGGAGGCTTCAAAACGGCTGGAGGTTCCCTTCGGGATCGTTGATCTTTCTCTTGCTCCGACACCGGCGGTGGGAGACAGCGTGGCGGAAATCCTTCAGGAGATCGGTCTGGAAAGAACCGGAGCGCCCGGCACCACCGCGGCTCTGGCCCTTCTGAACGATCAGGTGAAAAAGGGCGGCGTCATGGCGTCAACGGCAGTGGGCGGCCTCAGCGGCGCTTTTATCCCGGTCAGCGAGGATCAGGGAATGATCGACGCCGTAACGGCCGGAGCCCTTACGCTGGAAAAACTGGAGGCCATGACCTGTGTCTGCTCCGTGGGCCTGGATATGATTGCCATTCCCGGGGACACCAAAGCCTCCACCATCTCCGGAATCATTGCGGACGAGGCAGCCATCGGCATGGTGAACCAGAAAACCACCGCCGTCCGCCTTATACCGGTCATCGGAAAAACGGTAGGAGATACAGTGGAGTTCGGCGGTCTTCTGGGCCATGCCCCCATCATCAGCGTGAACCCCTTCTCCTGCGACGCCTTTGTGGAACGCGGCGGCCGTATCCCCGCGCCTGTCCACAGCTTCAAGAATTAAAAGAGAGGACAGCTCTCCGGTCCATAGTCCCGACCGGGAAGCTGTCCTCTTTTTTTCTGTGCGCAGTGAGCCAGTGGTCTGTCCGGTGACATTTGCAGTTAAACCACCATCTCGAACTCAGATGCCGCGCGGGTCAGATACCCTGCAGCTCTGCCACGCATACAGGCTTCATATCCCGGAGCCTGCTGCGGAGTATTTTATCTGACTCAGCCGAAGGAACCGTCGCTGTTCTGGATTTCCTTCAGATATCTCTCTACGGCATCCTGCCAGGAGGGAAGGGGAATGAAACCGTTCTCTTTCAGTTTTCCCTTGTCCAGCCGGCTGTTGAAGGGGCGCCTGGCTTTGGAGATCCCGTATTCCGCGGTAGTGACCGGAACCACCCGCAGATGCTCCGGAGCGTATTCCGGATGCCCCATGGCAGCTGCCTGCCGGAAGATTTCCACCGCAAAATCATACCAGCTGATAAAGCCGCCCTCATTGGTGGCGTGATAATAGCCGAATTTATCGGTCTGGATCATATCCACCAGGAGGCGGGAAAGATCCAGGGTATAGGTGGGGGTACCGATCTGATCGTTCACCACTGTAAGACGATCATGATTCTGACCGACCCGGAGCATCGTTTTGATAAAGTTGCTTCCGTTTTTTCCAAAGACCCAGGCAATGCGGACAATAAAGAAATCGGACAGAAGACCCGAGACCGCCAGTTCACCCTTCAGCTTGGATTCCCCGTAAACATTCAGGGGAGCGTAATCCCTGCAGTCCGGCAGCCAGGGGGACTCTCCCTGCCCGTCGAACACATAGTCCGTACTGATGTACATCATTCTGCAGCCGGTTTCCTTACAGGCCCTGGCGATATTCTCGGTGCCCTTTACATTCACGGCATAAACCTTTTCTTTTTTATCTTCATCCTCGGCCAGGTCCACGGCAGTCCAGGCCGCGCAGTGGATCACCGCGTCCGGACGGATATCCCGTACAGCCTGCAGAACGGCCTCTTCCTCTGTAATATCCAGAGAGACATAGGGAAGACATGCAGCAGCCGTTCCGTCCTGGATTCCGGCATAGGAAGCGGCCAGGTCCGACCCGATCCCAACATGCCCACGTGCGTCCAGCTCATTTATCACATCATGTCCAAGCTGCCCGGCTACTCCGGTTACTAAAATCTTCATGACAGACACTCCCTGTAATCTGTGATTCCGGTGCAAAAGGTACTATAATACCGGGTTATCGGTTTCCGTACATTTTCTCATAATAGTTCTGGTATTCGCCGGAGATAATGGTTTCCCACCACTCCTTGTTTTCCAGATACCACCTGATGGTCTTTTTGATGCCGTCCTGGAATTTCGTCTCGGGAAGCCAGCCAAGTTCATTGTGAATCTTGGTGGGATCGATGGCGTAACGCATATCATGCCCCTTCCGGTCGGTGACATAGGTGATGAGGCTCTCCGGTTTTCCAAGCTCCCGGCAGATGATCTTCACGATATCGATGTTTTTCATTTCGTTGTGACCGCCGATGTTATAGACCTCGCCCACACGTCCTTTATGGATGATCAGGTCGATGGCCTTGCAGTGGTCCTCTACATAGAGCCAGTCACGCACGTTTTCTCCTTTTCCGTAGACGGGAAGAGGCTTGTCGTTCAGAGCGTTGGCGATCATCAGCGGGATCAGCTTCTCCGGAAAATGATAGGGTCCGTAATTGTTGGAGCAGCGGCTGATGGATACCGGAAGCCCATAGGTGCGGTGATACGCCAGAACCAGCAGATCCGCGCCGGCCTTGGAAGAGCTGTAGGGGCTGCTGGTATGGATGGGCGTTTCTTCTGTAAAGAAAAGATCCGGTCTGTCCAGGGGAAGATCTCCGTAAACCTCATCGGTGGAAACCTGATGATACCGCTGAATTCCGTATTTCCTGCAGGCATCCATCAAAACTGCCGTTCCCTTGATATTGGTATCCAGAAAGATCTCCGGATTTTCAATAGAACGGTCAACATGGCTTTCGGCGGCGAAATTCACCACCATGTCCGGATGCTCTTCCTCGAAGAGACGGTAGACTGCTTCCCGGTCTGTGATGCTTTCCTTCACAAACCGGAAATTCGGATTCTCCATGATGGGAGCCAGCGTAGAGAGATTGCCGGCATATGTCAGACAGTCCAGACAGATGATACGATATCCGGGATATTTTCCCAGCATATGAAAAATAAAGTTACTTCCGATAAATCCGGCACCGCCGGTCACGATAATGGTCATATAAAAATTTCCTTTCCTGTATCAGATGCGAACATCAGATACGAATATCAGATGCGAAACCATAGAAAAAAACGATACATAGATTCATGGCCTCAGTGGAGCACGTCCAGATATTTTCCGTCGAGCACATCCTTCAGATACTGGCCGTACTGATTCTTTTTCAGGACTTCATAAACCTTCAGCACATCCTCCCTGGTGATCCAGCCGTTCAGGTAGGCAATCTCCTCCAGGCAGGCGATCTTCCTGTGCTGATGGTCCTCCATGGTCTTTACAAAATTGGTGGCCTCCACCAGGCTTTCATGGGTTCCCGTATCCAGCCACGTAAACCCCTGGCCAAGGAGTTCCACATTCAGGTTCCCCTGCTCCAGATAGATGCGGTTCAGGTCCGTGATCTCCAGTTCGCCCCTGGCGCTGGGCTTCAGGCCTCTGGCGTATTCTACCACCTTGTTGTCATAGAAATACAGCCCTGTCACACAATAATTGCTCTTGGGAACAGCAGGCTTCTCTTCAATGGAGACTGCTTTCCCGGTACTGTCAAACTCTACGATACCGAAGCGCTCCGGGTCGTCCACATAATAGCCGAAGACGGTGGCGCCTTTTCCGGATTCCGCGTTCTGCACTGCTTCCTTCAGGCGCTTTCTGAGCCCATGTCCGGAGAAAATATTGTCTCCCAGTACCATGGCGACCGTATCGTTCCCGATGAACCTTTCGCCGATCAGAAAGGCCTGCGCCAGGCCGTCCGGGCTGGGCTGGACAGCGTAATCCAGATGCACGCCGAACTGATGACCGTCCTTCAGAAGCTCTTTAAAACGCGGCGTATCCTGCGGCGTGGAGATGATCAGGATCTCACGGATCCCGGCATTCATCAGCACCGACATGGGATAATAGATCATAGGTTTATCATATATAGGCAGCAGCTGTTTGGAAGTTACCATGGTTAATGGATATAATCTGGTACCGGACCCTCCGGCAAGGATGATTCCCTTCATATGACTGACCCCTTTCTTTTTCAGCGTTTCAGAATCAGGATCCCTTCAGCGGAATGATGCCTTTTTGCACTGGAATCATAATCTGTATCTTCACAGTTCCTTCACAGTTCCTGAATCAGAATCGCAGAATACTACCTTACCCATTATAAAGAAAAAAGAAGAATTGTACAAGTAGAAAAACGCGCATGAGTCCCACTGTCCTGCCTGT
>JAFOJB010000050.1 GCA_017420455.1 Blautia sp. | reverse complement strand
CTTTATCGTTCATCTTTTTCTGCATGTGGGCGTCGGAGAGAATATCCTTCTGCTCTTTGGTGAGGGTGCGGTCTGCAAAATCCCTGTCGCTGAGCTTTGTGACGGCGTCTACGGTAGAGGCCGCCTCCGGGCCGAAATATTCTTCGATCTCGGAGAGCGGTGTACCGCAGTCTTCTACGACATCGTGAAGCAGGGCGGCAATAATGACATCCATTTCAAAACCCCATTCGGCAATGAACCGGGCGACGCGGAGCGGATGGCAGATATAGGGCTCGCCGGTTGCACGCTTTACCCCCTGATGCTTGCCTTCCGCATATCCATAGGCTTCCTGAATCAGGGAAATATCCCCTGTCTTATGGTTTTTGCTGAAAATTTTCAGAATTTCGGACAGACTTACCTCTATCTTATACATCATAAGATCACCTCATTTCTGCTGCCTTGTTGTCAAATGGACTGCTGCTGTATTCCCCGGCCGATGAGGGAGGGAACAGTAATGGACTGTGCGTGCTCATTCCGATTCCGGACTGGTTTCGCCGGCAAGCTTGATTCTGTGGTACCATTCGTCATCGTCGCGTCCTGTTATTTTCCCATAACGGAACATATTCCGCTCAAGACTTTTTCTGATAGCTCTTTCCAGGGTGGAACGTACCACGATGGCCTTCTGGTATTCGGAAAAAGTATCCTTTGCTTCTCCCTCCTCGACATACAGGGCCTTGAAATTCCTGATCATTTCTTCTGTTTCGGCTTCTGCCTTGAAGGTTGGATAGTTCAGAAGGAGACTGTGATGGATCTCCTCCTCCGACATGGCAAGAGGATATCTGGATACGCCTATGAACTGGATCACGGGATCTTTTTCCCTGCCCTTGGAGATGGAATTGATGGTTCCGATTCCCCCGAGGTATTCTGTTTTGTTGGAATCCACACGGTGAAGGATCAGGAGCGCTTTGTCCGTACTATCGTGGGTCATGGTAAGGAAGGCGTGCTCCCGGGAAAGATCAAAATCTCCGTAATAGGCGGTAGACCGGTACTCTTTGTTTATGTACGCAAGGAGCATTAAAGGATCCTTTATGCCGGCGAGAGTCTCTTTGACGGCAGCTGCCTTGTCTCTGTCCCCGATCCCGAGAACGGCCGCGCAGCTGTATTTCGAGAGCTCCAGAGCCGTGGAATTTCTGTAGATATCAAGAACCCCATAGAAAAGGGAATCTCTGGGGACCAGGGTATCTCTCCCTTTATACTTGCTGGTATCGAAATAGTAGAGAAAATATGTACCGCAGTACTTTCTGCAGGTTTCAGCGCTGCTGCTGTTTATGGCAGATCCGCTCCCGGAGGGAGAGGGCGAGGCCGCGGAAGAATCGATGTACCCGGTGAGAAAATCATCTATGGAGATATTGTAATGCTGCTTCAGCCTGATGAAAAACTCCGTGTTGGGAATCCTGCGCCCCTTGCAGTAGTCTGTCATGGAGGCCGGGGCGATCTCGAGCCTTTCCGCAAGGCTTTTCTGGGTAATGTTGTTCCGGGAAAGCAGCTTTTCGAGGTTTGCCGAGATGATCTTTTTCAGCTCCTCTGTATCAAGGCCGATTTTCCCGGAATGCTCTTCTTCTTGCATGGGACGTATCCTCCTTTTCTGTGATTCGGCAGATGCTGTACGAGTATCATGGAACTGTCCATTATATCAGAGAGTATACTCCCCGCAGCAGAAAAAAGTCAATATCAAAAAGCATAAAAACCCTGAAAAAATTAAAAATGAATTAATAGAAACTGAAAAAACGGGACATTGATCTTGAAATGGGGGAATTCATGATGACACGGCGGTTTTGGAATGAAATCATGAAAAATACAGGAATACAGGAACTGATTCTGATAATATTTCGAAATAAAGAATACTGAAAACTGAATTACAAATATCAGATTACTGAATTTCGGTTAGAAAAGTTAGCATTTCCATGTCGGGGAGGATGTGGTATAATGACAACATACACGGACAACAGGATGCAGAACATAGGAGGCGAGTATAATGAAAGAAATCAGAACAAAGAAAGAGAGCATTGAAGAAGACAGGCTGGCAGAGCTGGAGCTGTCCTTTTCAAAGCTTCTTGACGGTGTTTCAGATGAGGAGCCCGAAAAACTCACCGATATGTATGAATTCAGCAGGAAAAAGGCAGACAAGGATCTGTATATCGAACGCGCATATAAGTGCGCGTTGGATGCGAAGGTGTTTGAGGGAAAGGATCTGACCAATGATGAGTATCATATCATCTGTGCTCTGGCGATCGGGATTTTTTACGCAGTGCATACGGAGCTTTCCTCTCCGGCAGAGAAATATATCAGAACCGGCGAAACCGGGGCCCGTCTTACGGAGGATATGAAACTGATCAAAAAAGTCAGAAATTCCAAAGCGCCGAAGGTGCAGCGGGGGCTGTTTGAAGAACTGGCCTACCCTATGGATTATTCAGAATTTGAGGAATACAAAAAGATCCTTCGCTGCTATATCGCGCAGCTGCCGGATGCGGAGGATGTCCTGGACTGTTTCCACGAGAGAACACAGGAGCTGCTGGTCAGCAAAAATGAAGAGAAAGAGAAGGGGGAAGAAAAAGAGAAAGCGAATGAAAAAGGGAATACCCCTGCATCGGCAAGAAGAACGCCTGCCGCAAAGAATCCCGCGGCTCCGGCGGCAGTGGATACCCATAATCCCGTGGAGATCTTTTCCTATCTGAACCAGTATATCATCGGCCAGGACAGGACGTTGAGAAGAGTGGCGATGGATGTTTCGACCATCAGAATCTTCCGGGATCAGGGAAAAGAGTTCCTGCCGCTGGTAAGGCTCCTCATCGGGGACACGGGGCAGGGCAAGAGCGAGATCTTCCGGGTCCTGGGGAAAATCTTTCCCGTCAAGGTTGTTGATTTCACCGGGATTTCGGAAGTCGGATTCAAAGGGAAGGATATGGAAAAGGCAGTCCTTGAGGATCTGGCCCCGTACTCGATCGTCCTGATCGACGAGTTCTGCAAGAAGGTGAGGCCTTCCCTGAACAGCGAGGGCATGAATGTTAACTTCCCTGTCCTCTCGGAGCTGAACTGCATGCTCTCCGGAGGGGATCCAAGAGGCATGAACTGTATCTGGTATCTCGCAGGAGCGTTCAGCGAGATCCGTGAGTCAAAAAAGAAAAAGATCAGAAGAGAAAATGAGAGGATCGGTTTTGGCAGCCCGGCCCTCTGTCATGAGCCCGGCGGCGAAGACGTTATCACACGGAGGGAACTGCTGGACTATGGCCTTCCCAGAGAAATGTCCTCCAGAGTAACCATTATGGAGATGAACAGGCTGACCAGGGATGATTTCCGCAAGATCGTGACGACCTCAAATTCCGGCGCGCTGAAAACAGCCGGAAGAAGAGCCGATCTGTACGGAATTGCTCTTCACGTCAGCGATACCTTCATCGACGAGCTTGTGGAGGAGGCGTATATTTCTGATATGGGAGCCAGGGGGCTCAATGCGGAGGTGGACCTGATCATTACGGACAAGCTCTACGAAGCCGTAAAAAACCATGAGAAGGAAATTGAACTGAAAAGTATCAGATGTTGAACTGCAGCTGCGGGGGAGGGGTTCCTCCCCCTGACATCCGATTTTGCAGAGGAGGCTTTTTATGGACAGAGATACCGGGCTTTTTGAGATTCTGGAGTATATGGGGCTGAACCTCTTCTATGCCGCAATTGCCTTTCTGTACTACAGAGGGCAGGTGTTCCGCTGCCTGAGGGGATATACTTACGCAAGATCTGTCGGTGTATTGGCCGTGCTGCTTGTCTGCTCTGTTGTGAAAGGGTATTTTCTTTACTGGGATGAAGATGAGGATGGACTGGTCTGGAACCTGGCCTGCGGATATGGGCTCTATACAGTTCTCGCGTATAAAGATTTCCGGGCGGGGTTTTTCCGGAGTGTTCTCATGGTATGTTCGCTCGTGTGGCTGCTCCTGGCCCTGTTCATCCTGACGAGGAAGATCCGGAAAAGAAAAAGCAGGAGAGCCAGGAAAAGGATCATCAAGGGCAGGATCCGCAGGGCGCTTGCCTTTTCCCGGATCATCTTCGGAGCCGGGTTCCTGGTCATCATGATCCCGCTTTTTGCCAACAGCTTTCTGATGTCTTATCTGATCCCGGCCCCGGGAAATACTGTCACGGAAAGCTCTGCAGAGAACCTGAAGGAGAATGCCCGGGAGCTGATCGGCCGGCTGGAAGACGATATCTGGGCGGAGCTGGACCTGGATGAGAGGCTTGAGGTCCTGGGAATCGTGGCAGAAATTGAAAAGTACAGGCTCGGGCTGCATCATGAGCTCTCGCTGGGAACCGCGAATCTTGACGTCGGTATCGCGGCGCATTATTCGGATTATAATCATACGATCGTTGTTGACCTGGATCACCTTATGGAGGCTTCGTCGTGGGATATGGTAGATACTGTTGCCCATGAAGCATATCATAGTCTGGAATACTGTATGGTAGAGGCGTATAACGAGGTTTCGGAGGAGCTGAAGAACACCGCCTTTTTCCATCGGGCGAAGGTCTATGCGCAGGAGTTCGCCGATTATATCGACGGCTCCGAGGATTTCAACGCATATTATGGACAGCTTTGCGAGTCTGACGCCAGAGAATACGGGGAAAGGGTGTCCCATGCGTATTTCAATGCGCTCCATCCGGAGGTGTATCTGGAAGGGGAGGAGCTGGAGCCCATGGACTTTGATTTTTCGCTGGAATATGACCTTTAACAAACAAACCACGGGAGGCGGCTTACAGGCCCACAGCCTGGCGCCTTACCGCGCCTCACCGGCCGGGGACGGAATGTGTTTTCAAAGTGTCTGGCGTCTTGACGGACTTCAGAAGAATCTTTGTCCGCAGTCAAAGGGCTTCAGCCCTGCAGACGCGAACAAAGATTCTTCTGAAGTCAGGAGAGCCGACAGACGCTTAAAACACATCCGTCCCCGGCCGGTGAGGCGCGGTGAGGCGCCGGGCTGTGACTTGGAGCCGCCTCACCGTGGTTCCTTCTGCTTTTTTCATAGAAAACAACCATGCTGTATGATATAATGAAAAAGAATTTCAGCGAAATAAAACTGTTCAGGATTGAGACAGTTATTCTGGAGCAATCCTTAGTGGAGGAACGATCATGCAGTATGGTTATTTTGATGAGGAAAACAGGGAATATGTGATCACAAGGCCGGATACGCCGAGGCCGTGGGCAAATTATCTGGGTTCTCCTGCGTACGGAGCGCTGATCTCCAACAATGCGGGCGGCTACAGCTTTGTGAAATCCGGTGCCAACGGGAGGATCCTGCGGTACATTTTTGACGATTCGGATAAACCGGGAAGGTATATCTATATCCGGGACAACGAGAGCAGGGATTTCTGGTCCGCCTCCTGGCAGCCGGTAGGAAAGGATCTGGAAAGCTATCATACCCAGTGCCGGCATGGACTTGGCTACACGGTCATATCTTCGGAATATCAGGGAATTGCTTCGGAGTTTACCTGCTATGTCCCGAAGGATATGGAGCATGAGGTGTGGCGGCTGGAAATCCGGAATACCGGGAAAGGAAAAAGAGAGCTGACCATCACCGGCTATGCGGAATTCACCAACAACAGTAATTATGAGCAGGATACCGTAAACCTGCAGTATTCCCGTTTTATCACGCAGACCCGTTTCGAGGAGAATATGGTCCTGCAGAGCATCCATGGAAACCTGGATGTACTGGAGAAAAAGCGTCCCCAGGGCAATGATTCTCTGGAGCAGAGGTTCTTCGGTCTCTGCGGGAGCAGGGTATCCTCCTGGTGCGGAGATAAGGAAAAGTTCCTGGGCAGATATCACGATTACAGGGATCCGGAAGGGGTCGGGAACGGAGACCTGGGGAATCACCCGAATTACAACGGGTACAGCTGCGGCGCGCTTTCCACGGTCCTCTGTCTTGCGCCCGGGGAGAAGAAGGAGCTTCTGTTTGTCCTGGGAGCGAAGAGATACGAACAGGCAAAGGAGGTTCTGGCTTCCTATGAAGAGCCGGAAAAATGCGAAAAGGAGCTTTCAGAGCTTCGCGGGGAATGGGAAGAAAGGCTTTCCCATTTTCATGTACAGTCGCCGTGTCCCTCCTTCGATACCATGATCAATACCTGGAATTCCTATAACTGCTTCATGACCTTTATCTGGTCCCGGGCGGCGTCCTTTATCTACTGCGGGCTCCGCAACGGCTATGGTTACCGGGACACGGTGCAGGATATTCAGGGGATCATCCACATGAAGCCGGAGATGGCGGCGGAAAAGATCCGCTTTATGCTTACAGCGCAGGTAGACAACGGAGCCGGGCTCCCGCTGGTGAAATTTACCCACAATCCGGGGCACGAGGATACACCGGATGATGCATCCTATGTAAAGGAGACCGGGCATCCGGCTTACCGGGCGGACGATGCGCTGTGGCTCTTCCCGACTGTATATAAATATATTGCGGAGACGGGGAATACGGCGTTTCTTTCGGAAGTCCTCCCCTTTGCCAACCGGGATGAGGGTACGGTGTATGAGCACCTGAAACGGGCTATCCGTTTTTCCGCGGAGCATCTGGGACCTCATGGAATGCCCGCAGGACTGCATGCGGACTGGAATGACTGCCTGCGTCTTGGGAAAAACGGGGAATCCTCCTTTGTAGCCTTCCAGTATTATTATGCCCTTTCTAT
>JAFOJB010000529.1 GCA_017420455.1 Blautia sp. | reverse complement strand
TGTCTGCCCCTGTCTCCAGCCGGCGAGGCCGTGAACATCCGTATGGCGCTATTTCAGTCCGAGATGTTCGAAGGCAAGCGGGGATGCGGTGCGTCCCCTTGGCGTGCGGTTCAGGAATCCGTTCTGCAGAAGATATGGCTCGTAAACGTCCTCAAGAGTGCCCGCATCTTCCCCGATGGCGGCGGCCAGGGTCTCCAGCCCTACCGGTCCTCCCTGGAAATTCCGGATCAGGGTCATAAGGATACGCCGGTCTGTTTTATCCAGTCCGTAAGAATCTACTTCCAGAAGATCCAGGGCAAAGCAGGCAACCTCGAAGGTGATCTTTCCATCATACTGTACCTGGGCAAAATCCCGGACTCTTTTCAGAAGCCTGTTGGCAAGCCTCGGGGTTCCCCTGGAGCGCTTCGCAATCTCAGCGGCGCCTTTCTGGTCTATTTCCACCCCAAGAACCTGGGCGGAGCGAAGGACAATGGTGGTGAGTTCGTTCTTATTATAAAACTCCAGATGCTGGATCACACCAAACCGGTCCCGCAGCGGAGCAGTAAGAAGACCTGCCCTCGTGGTGGCTCCCACCAGAGTGAACCGGGGGAGTTCAAGCCGTATAGAGCGGGCCGAGGCTCCTTTCCCGATCATGATGTCTATGGCAAAGTCCTCCATCGCGGGGTACATGACCTCCTCCACCTGCCTGTTCAGGCGGTGAATCTCGTCGACGAACAGGATATCGCCTTCCTGGAGATTATTCAGGATGGCCGCCATCTCTCCCGGTTTCTCTATTGCCGGACCGGAGGTAACCTTCATATGGGTCCCCATCTCGTTGGCGATGATGCCGGAGAGCGTGGTTTTTCCAAGTCCCGGAGGCCCGTAGAACAGTACATGATCCAGCGGGTCTTTGCGCTGCTTCGCTGCCTCTATGTAAATTTTCAATGTCTGTTTTACTTTTTCCTGCCCGATGTACTCGTTCAGTGTCTGCGGCCTGAGACTCCCCTCCAGTGTAAGGTCCTCTTCCGCCACATCGGTAGTCAGAATACGTTTTTCCATGTGCTGCTTCCCTTTATTTTCTCATCTATGATTCCTGTGCAGAACGCACATTTCGACAAACGAGGATTTTGTTTCGGATTGCGCCACAACATGAGTAAGGAAACATTCCGGATGAAAAAAAGATCACAGATTTTTCAGTGCCTGCTTCAGGATTGCTTCCACGTCCTCTGCACCGCTTCCCCTGGTCTTCTGCACAGCCCTGTAAGCATCTGTCTTATTGTACCCAAGGGCTGTCAGCGCTTCAACGGCCTGTTTCATGGCCTCGTTCTTTTCCTCTTCTGTTTCCGATGGCAGATTGATACTCTCTCCTGCTTCCAGTCTGTGCTCTACGGTCTGCTGTAAGGACAGCTTGTCCTTCAGCTCCACGATCAGTTTTTCGGCTGTCTTTTTCCCGATGCCCGGTGCCCTGGAGATGGTCTTTACATCGTTGGAAAGGACAGCGAAGCGAAGCTCATCCGCTGTCAGTCCGTTCAGGACGCCCAGGGCCCCTTTCGGGCCGATGCCGCTGACGCCCAGAAGCATACGGAAGACCGAAAGATCGTCCTTGCTGAAAAAGCCGTAGAGCTGCATGATGTCTTCTTTTACATGAAAATAGGTGTGGATTTTCAGGACATCCCCCATTTTTATGCGTGACAGGGCTTTTCCCGTCATGAAGATCTCGAATCCGATGCCTCCGGCTTCTACAGTAACGGAATTTTCTGAAAGATCGGCCGTGGTGCCGTGAATAAAAGATATCATAGCGATTCTCCTTTGTCTTTTGCTATCTTATCACAGCGGCATGCAAAATGCAAACTTTTGTTCGCTTTCTCCCCGCCGCCAGTGGCGAAAGCCTGAACAGTAACTGGTTCCTTACGGCGGACGGTGCGGACCCGGACAAAAGCCAGGGAGAAAAGAGAAAAGGGGACGGTTCTTTGACAGCCTTTTATGGGAAGCAAGGGAGCGATTCCTGAACCAAGGTGAAATAGAGATAAATGGTGGAATATATCGGAGTTATCGTGTAGAATATCTGAAAAGGGGAGAGACGTTTCCCTGCAGGGAGTTTTTTATGATCTTAAGGAGGGGGACAGCGTATGCTTCAGAGAACTGCTTATCCGGTTCTGGCGGAGGAGGTGCGGGGTGTGCTGATCCGTGAAGGGCGGGGGGAGTGTCCCTGTTTTCTGGATATTGAGACTACCGGTCTTTCCAGGAAGAATTCGTATATTTATCTGTATGGGATCCTGAAATATGAGGGCGGCAGATGGGTCCTTCTGCAGAAGATGGCGGAGTCCTTTCAGGAGGAGGGGGAACTGCTGCAGTCGCTGTTTTCGGAGCTTTCGGGCGTTTCTCTTCTGATCACCTACAACGGAGAGGCTTTTGACCTTCCTTTTATCAGGGAACGTTGTGAGATTCTTAGCCTTCCGTTTATCAGGGAATGCTTTGAGAACTCCGCCCCTTCTAATAAGGAAGAAACTGGTTGGACATCTCTTGACCTGTACCG
>JAFOJB010000049.1 GCA_017420455.1 Blautia sp. | reverse complement strand
TTCTCTTCACAAGAGGGGTTACCGGCAGATGACGGTGAAGGCTCCCATCACGGAGACCCTTGCGGCAGCGCTGATCCGTCTGACACCATGGAAGGGAGACCGGATTCTGGTGGATCCCTTCTGCGGCAGCGGAACCTTTCCGATTGAAGCCGCCATGATGGCAGCCAATATCGCTCCGGGCGTGAACCGTTCCTTCCTGGCCGAGGAATGGAAGGCCCTGGTACCCGCTTCTTTCTGGAGGGACGCCAGAGAGGAAGCAATGGACCTGGCGAAGCTGTATATCCGTCCCGATATCCAGGGCTATGATATCGATCCGGAAGCGCTTAAGGCAGCCCGCGCAAATGCAAAGATGGCCGGTGTAGATCATATGATCCATTTCCAGCAGAGAGAGGTGAAGGACCTTCACCATCCCAGACCCTACGGCTTTCTGATCACCAATCCTCCCTACGGGGAGAGGCTGGAGGAGAAGGCGGCTCTGCCTCAGCTTTACCGCGAGATCGGCGAAGCCTACAGAAGGCTGGACCGGTGGTCCATGTACCTGATCACTTCTTATGAGTCGGCCGAGAGAGACATCGGAAGAAAGGCGGACAAAAACAGGAAAATATATAATGGAATGCTGAAAACGTATTTTTACCAGTACGCCGGTCCGAAACCGCCAAAAAGAAATCAGGGGGAAGCATGATGAAGAAAATAATCTTTGCCACAGGCAACCAGGATAAGATGAGAGAGATCAGGGAAATCCTTTCCGGCCTGGACGCGGAAATCCTTTCGATGAAGGAGGCCGGGATCGATGTGGATGTGGAGGAAAACGGCAGGACTTTTGAAGAGAACGCTGTGATCAAGGCGAAAGCAGTGTGTGCGGTCTGTGGGGAAATCGTCCTGGCGGACGATTCCGGACTGGAGATCGACGCCCTGAACAAGGAGCCGGGTGTATATTCTGCCAGATATATGGGCCACGATACCTCCTACCATGAGAAAAACCGGAACCTGATCGGGCGTCTCGAGGGGGTCCCGGATGAGAAGAGAACCGCGCGGTTCGTATGCGCCATTGCCGCGGCCTTCCCGGACGGGACGGTAAAGGTGGTCCGGGAGACCATGGAAGGCAGGATCGGTTATGAGGAGGCCGGAGAAAACGGGTTCGGTTACGATCCGATCTTCTTTTTGCCGGAATATGGGATGACCTCCGCCCAGATCCCGCCTGAGGAGAAGAACAGGATCAGCCACAGAGGCAAGGCACTGCGGGCCATTCGGAAGGAGTTTCTATGAAGATTCTGATCGTTTCCGATACCCATGGAAGGGATGAAAACCTGGAGGACGCCTGCACCAGAGAAGCGCCTTTCGACATGCTGGTGCACTGCGGGGATGTAGAGGGCAGAGAGTTTTATATTGAAGCCCTGGCGGAGTGTCCGTGTGTGATCATTGCCGGGAACAATGATTTCTTCAGTGACCTGAACCGGGAGGAGGAAGTGGATATCTGCGGACACCGGGTTCTGGTGACCCACGGGCACAGTTATGGAGTGTCCATGGATATTTCGGGCGTCATAGAGGAGGCTGCCGCCAGAGGCTGCGGGATTGTCATGTTCGGACATACGCATAAGCCTGTCGTGGCAGAGCGGGACGGCATCCTTGCGATCAATCCGGGAAGCCTTTCCTATCCCAGACAGCAGGGAAGAAAGCCCAGCTACGCGGTGATGGAATGCGATGAGAGCGGCAGGGTACAGGTACAGATCCGCTATCTGGACGGCAGATTCTGACAGAAGAACCTGACAGAGAAAACAGATGGAAAACCGGATGGAAAAATCATATGGAAAAACCGGATGGAAAAATCAGATGGAAAAATCAGATGGAAAAACCAGATGGAAAAATCATATGGAAAAACCGGATGGTAAAATCGTACAGGAATATTCAGATCAGAGAGCAGCAAAAAAAGCCGGGCGTCATGCACCGGCTTTTTTTCAGACCTGCGGCTGACAGGACTTGAACCTGCACGTCGGGGACACTGGAACCTAAATCCAGCGCGTCTGCCAATTCCGCCACAGCCGCATATATGATTCCGGTGAAAAAGCCATCATTCATATGAATCCGGCGGAACATCCATCATTCCGCTGAACGGCC
>JAFOJB010000528.1 GCA_017420455.1 Blautia sp. | reverse complement strand
TTTTGCCATGTTGATTTATTCCTCCTATAAAATCATATCAGACCTTATATTAACAACACCGTCTCCAAAAGTCAACTAAAAGAAGAAACTATATGTTACAGTTCACGGTCTCACCGGCAGGGGACTGCAGCAACTATGCTGCTTCGCTGTGGAGCTTTTTGAATTTGGCGGATTTGCTGTCCAGCATTGCGAAGGAGCTTTCCGTCGGAATATCATGCATACCGGATTCCAGGTAGTTGCGGAGGACGCCGGTCAGGACAAAGGGCTGCACCAGGGTGGTATGCAGGATTCCCCAGACGATCAGGCCTGCCACCACAGCGCTGACCACCATCAGACTGGAAGGACTCTGGAGAAGATCCGTGAACCCCTTTTCGCTCTCTGCGAATATCTCTGTAAACTCTCCTGCCAGAATCACAAAGAATTCATTAAAGCGGGAAGCGATCAGATAAAAGATTCCGGAGAAGGCCCCGCCGATGACCAGCAGGGACGCCAGTCCCATCCCGAAGACCCGGCCCATGTTTCTGGCAAAGGTTTTCCCATGCCTGAAGAAGAGTACTGCGCCTTCCAGTGTAGCCTTAGCGCTGCTCTGCTCCTTCCGGTAGAAGACCCAGCCCAGACAGCAGTCGCACAGATAGGCAATCACCACCTGGATCACTGCGGAAATGACACTTGCCACATTTTTCCCGGAATCGCCGCCCAGAGCTTCCCCAAGCTTTGTCATGCCTCTGCCGAGCTGATTAAAGATCCCCTTGATGATCCCAGTCGCGGCAAAAAACAGAGCGACCGTGGCAAACCTTTCCTTCACCACTCTTTTTCCTTCTCCTACCACGTCCTTCGGAAGACTTCCGGTGGTGATCGCCTGTGTCATCATGGCGATCTGCCCTGCTTTATAGGTATAGGAAACATACCTTAAGAAGATGGCCAGGGCGATCAGTCCAACCACAATCCCGATCCCCATTCCGATAAGGCCGTTATCGAACGTCTTTTCTGTGACCATGAACCCGATCGCACCGATCACCGCGACTACGATAAAAGCGAGAAAGCTGTACAAAAAGCGAAAAAGAGAAAATTTCAGTGTCCGCTGATAGATTTCTTTATTACTCATTTTTTTCCTTTCTTTCAGACCACCTCAGGATCTGTCGGATAATAACCTGCGCAGACTGCTTAGGAACTGTCCTTAAGTTATTATTTCGACAGTTCCTTAGAAAGTAAATTTGTCAGCGAAATACGCATCCAGCTCATCTATTTTTACACGGACCTGCTCCATGGAATCTCTGTCACGGACAGTGACGGAGCCGTCGGTCTCGGAATCAAAATCATAGGTGATGCAGTACGGCGTACCGATCTCATCCTGTCTTCTGTAACGCTTTCCGATGTTTCCACGGTCGTCAAATTCACAGTTATATTTTCTGGAAAGCTGCTGATAGATCTTCTCCGCGCCTTCGGAAAGCTTCTTTGAAAGCGGAAGGACACCGATCTTCACCGGAGCCAGTACCGGATGGAAGTGGAGGACGGTACGCACATCGTTCTTCTCGGCATCCAGCACCTCTTCATCATAGGCGCTGCAAAGGAAAGCAAGAACCATACGGTCCGCTCCAAGGGAAGGCTCGATGACATAGGGGATGTACTTTTCCTTCTTCTCATCGTCAAAATAGGAAAGATCCTGACTGGAAACATTCTGGTGCTGGGTAAGGTCATAGTCGGTGCGGTCCGCAATGCCCCAAAGCTCTCCCCAGCCGAAGGGGAAGAGGAATTCCACGTCTGTGGTGGCCTTGCTGTAGAAGCTCAGCTCTTCCTTTTCGTGGTCACGGTAACGGACCTCATCCGCCTTCAGTCCAAGGGAGGACAGCCAGTCCAGGCAGAACTTCTTCCAGTAGGCGAACCATTCCAGGTCTGTATCCGGCTCACAGAAGAACTCCAGCTCCATCTGCTCGAACTCTCTGGTCCGGAAGGTAAAGTTTCCGGGCGTGATCTCGTTCCGGAAGGATTTTCCGATCTGGCCGATTCCGAAGGGGATTTTCTTTCTGGAGGTTCTCTGTACGTTCTTAAAGTTTACGAAAATGCCCTGGGCAGTCTCGGGGCGCAGGTAAACGGTATTCTTCGCGTCCTCAGTGACTCCCTGGAAGGTCTTGAACATCAGGTTGAACTGACGGATATCTGTAAAATTGTGCTTTCCGCAGGTAGGACAGGGAACCTGATGCTCTTTGATGAAATCCATCATCTTCTCCTGGGACCAGGCGTCCACGGTTCCTTCCAGCTCGATTCCATGCTCTTCGCAGAAGTCCTCGATGAGCTTGTCGGCACGGAACCTCTCGTGGCATTCCTTGCAGTCCATCAGAGGATCAGAGAACCCTCCCAGATGGCCGGAGGCTACCCAGGTCTGCGGATTCATCAGGATCGCGCAGTCCACGCCCACATTGTAGGGAGATTCCTGGATGAATTTCTGCCACCAGGCACGTTTTACGTTGTTTTTCAGTTCCACGCCAAGATTGCCGTAATCCCAGGTATTGGCAAGACCTCCGTAAATTTCGGAGCCCGGATATACAAAGCCTCTTGCCTTTGCCAGGTTTACAATCTTTTCCATCGTTTTTTCCATAATATGTTTTCTCCTCTTCTTTCTTCACGGCAGAATAGCTTCCTGTCAGATTCAGACCGTATACCAGCCTGTTCCTGATCATGTCCCGGAAGCCCGTAGTTTTTCATTATACTAGCAACCCCCTGCCCTGTAAAGAGTAAACTCATGAACAGGCCGGCCCTGAACGCCGAAGCATCATATCATCGCCTCGAGGATCTTCAGGCTTTTCAGCTTTCTGTCCAGGTAGCTCTGCGTATATTTACAGATGCTTCTTTCCATTTCGCCAAGGGCTTCCTCCGATACCGCGAAGGTGTACAGATTCCTGACCGGAGCCGCTTCGATAAACCGCATGGCCGAGACAGCCGCCGGCGAAAGGCGCACAGCACCGCTGTCGTACTTCCGGCAGGCAGAACACAGAAGACCATGATTTTCCGCAGAAAAGAACACAGGAGCTCCATCTGCCGCCTCTTTGCAGGACACACAGCCGCCGAGGTCCGGCATCATTCCCTGGATGGTCAGGAGACGGAGTTCATAGATGCACCGCACAAGGCGGTCCTCTATTCCGTCATGGAGCAGTGCTTTTGCCGTGACGAAAAGAAGGTCCACCGTATCCCGGTCCGGCACGCCCTCCCGGCAGAAATAGTCCGCCAGCTCCAGAAAATAGTAACCATAATAGATCCCGGGCTGCCGGGAGGCCAGTTCTACAAAATGAGAGCGGATCTCCACCTGGCTTACCGTGTAGCTGCTCCTGCCCTCGTACAAGGTGAAGGTGCCGAAGACAAAGGGGCTCGCTGCCGCCAGAAAGGGACTGCTCTGCCGCCTGGCTCCGTGCGCGAAGGCGGAAAGCTTCCCTCTCTCTCTGGTCAGAAGAACGATCCGTCTGTCATATTCTCCAACGGGCAGCGCAGACAGAACCACCCCCTGTACCGTTATCAGATCGCTCATTTCCTTTTTCCTCAGATATCCTTTTTATCGTATCCAAAGTTTTTGATCAGGAAATCGCTCTCCCGCCAGTCCTTCTTCACCTTTACCCAGAGCCTCAGGTTCACCTGGGCTTCCAGCATCTGCTCCAGTTCGTAGCGCGCGTTGCTGCCGATCTTTTTCAGCATGCTCCCCTGCTTTCCGATGATGATGCCCTTGTGGGAATCCTTTTCACAGACGATGGTGGCTTCGATATCAACGATATTCCTCTTCCCCGGACGCTTCTTCATGGTATCGATGGCCACAGCGATCCCGTGGGGGATTTCCTCGTCCAGAGCGTGGAGCGATTTTTCCCGGATGATCTCTGCCGCGATCTGCCGTTCCGGCTGGTCTGTGATGGTATCTGCATCGTAGAACATGGGGCCGTAGGGAAGGTACTTGAAAATGCAGGGAATGATCTCCTGCGTATTCTGTCCCCGAAGGGCAGAACAGGGAATAATCTCCGCAAAGTTGCAGATCTTCCGGTAGGTATCGATGGCAGGCAGGATCTCCTCCCGGCTCACCGTATCGATCTTGTTGATGATCAGGATCACCGGAACCCCTACGTTCTGGAGTTCCTCCGCGATATGCTGTTCCCCGGCCCCGATAAAGGTAGAGGGTTCTACCAGCCAGAGGATGGCGTCGGTTTCCCGGAGTGTACGCTCTGCCACGGCCACCATGTATTCTCCCAGCTTGTTCTTGGCCTTATGGATCCCGGGGGTGTCCAGAAAGACGATCTGTCCCCGTTCATCGGTATAGACCGTCTGGATCCGGTTCCTGGTGGTCTGAGGCTTTTTCGATGTGATCGCGATCTTCTGGCCGATCAGATGATTCATCAACGTGGATTTTCCCACATTCGGCCTGCCGATGATCGCAACAAATCCCGATTTTGTCTGTTCGCTCATTTGGTTCCTCTTCTGTAAACACATGTTCCTGCCTGATGCAGCCCGGTCAGATTCCGGTCCCGAAGCAGGCGGCTGTCATCCCGGAACGATACAGGGCTTTCCCCTGACGTCTTCAGTTCCCACGGACCAGGGATTCGATACAGCCGGCATATCACCGGCTTTCCCTTCCGTCTTCAGTTCCCGCGGACCAGGGATTCGATGTGGTCCAGCACGTCTCCGGCTTTCCCCACAGCGGACTCACTGCCCAGTACACAGATCTGTTCATCGGAAAGCACGGCTTCCATGTAAGGCGCCAGTGCCCGGATATCCTCCTGGGCCGCTGTCAGGATCTCATCCCTGCTCTTCTGCATCATTTCCATTGTAACATGGTTAAAATACGCTGTTTTTGAGATACTTCCCAGCATCGCCGGGGTTTTCGGCACATCGATGTTGCTGATGGTTCCGATCACATATTTCGTCATTTCCCGTTCATCAGCCGTAAAGTTTCTTACATAATCCGGTATTCCCCTGTAGATTTCCAGGGTTCTCTTAAGGTGGGGATCCCGGTAGGAGACAAAGAAGGTCTGGCCGTTTCTCTTGAAGTTGCTCATGCAGCCGTAGGCACCGCCCTTTACCCGGACATTGGACCAGAGATAGTCATAGCTCATGATCACCTTCAGGATATTGAGCGCACCGGTATAGGCATATCCCTTTTTCAGGAAATTCCCTGACTGGGCAACATACTGTACCTGTCCGGAGGTCTGGAAGCCTTCGTTTTTCTTTT
Source organism: Blautia sp. (assembly GCA_017420455.1). Lineage (GTDB taxonomy): Bacteria > Bacillota > Clostridia > Lachnospirales > Lachnospiraceae > Blautia_A. The sequence goes on along the minus strand of JAFOJB010000528.1, from coordinate 8,514 downwards.
CCGGCTGAAGGACCGCTGCCGGAGTATAGTTAAGGGGCTCATCGTAAAGCTTTTCCCGGAAGGCTTCGGAAAGCTCCATCACCGCCTTCCGTCCGTCTTCCTCGCAGGCACAGCTGACACAGAAGTTTTCCTTCCGGAGGATCCTGCGAAGAAGCGCTTCGAGATGCTTCACGGTCTCTTCCTTGCGCTGGTCGAATTCCCGCTCCAGCTTTTCCAGGAAACGATAGTAACTGATGCCGCCCATATGTTCCTGGAACAGAGCCTGTTTTGAACTGTAGGATGCGGCGCGCATCACCGCGGCGCCGTGCCCCCCGCTCATAATGTCCGAAAGAGCCTGGACCTTCTTTTCCGCCACGATCTCGTAGAGGCGGCCGGTATCAGAGAGAGCGCTGGTAAAGAGGACCTCCTCTGCCAGTTCAAAATAGACCGGCATTTTATCATACAGGGCTTTTCCCTTCAGGGAGAAATAAGGCTGGAACCAGTCCTGATAATCCGGGCTCTCGAAAATCTCCACTCCGAAATTCATTCCGCCGGTATGAACGTTGACCTCGTTGCACAGATCCCCGTAGGTATGGGCTCCGGTATCCAGAAGACCCAGCACGCTCTTCAGAAGCCCCAGATAGTGGATCTCCTCCGGATCTGTCTCGGAAATACGGAACATCAGATCCAGATAGGCAATGCCGTTGGAGGGCACAGGATGATGAAGGAACAGACTGCCGGAAAGGTCATATTCTTCGTTGAAAATCTTTGTAGTTTCCTTTTTGATATCCTCTCTTTTCAGCATGGGGATGCAGCGGAGGTTTTCCGGATCCTCCTCTTCCTCCTGATATGCCAGAAGAGCTGCCGTTTTTTCCACCAGATCATCCTGTTCTGCCCTGGAAAGAGAATTCTTATAGGCCTCCAGTTCCTCGGCCAGCTTCTGTTCCTTCTCTGCCTGCAGCCCTTTCTTCGGAACAAGGGTAAGGCTGCCGCCGTGAGGATTGGAAAGAAGGTATTTTTCCGCAAGCTTCTCAAAATACCCTTCGCCTGCCGCCTTTTTCAGGTAATCGAACACCGCAAGGAGCTTTACCTGGGAGAAGGGATCCTCATCGCTGTAGATCCAGTTTCCAAGGATATCCAGCCCGTACATCAGTCCCTTGGGATAAGAGCCGAAATCCGCTTCGCGGTATTTGAATTCCATGGAACTGATCCCGGCTTCCAGAGCCTTTCTGTCAATGCCGTTCGCGATCTGCTCCCTGAGGACTTTCTCGACGATCTCCAGGAACTGATCCTTCTGGTCCGCTCTGGCCCCTTTGGCGATCACGGTAAAATACGGCTGCAGGATACCGTCCTCGAAGGATCCATAAATATCCTTTCCTATCTTCGCCTCCAGAAGGGCTTTCTGCAGCGGAGCCCCCTGGGCGGAAAGAAGTGCGTAATCCAGGACCTCAAAGGCTGTACAGAGCACGCTGTCCTCTCCGCTGCCGGCAGTTCTTACATAGGAAAGATAGGTGTTTTCCTCTTCATCCTCTTCCTCTGCGATGGGATATTCCTTTGTAATATCGAAGTTTTTTTCAAAGGGAGGCTGGCCCGGGATCTGGGATTTTACATCCAGATGATCGAAGGAGGAGAGATATTTTTCATCCAGGAAGTCCAGCTTCTCATTCATATCCATATTTCCGTACAGATAGATGAAGCTGTTGGAGGGATGATAATACGTCCGGTGAAATTCCAGGAAGGCCTCATAGGTAAGCTCCGGAATATGGTCCGGATCTCCGCCGGATTCACAGCCGTAGGGCGTATCCGGAAACAGGGAGTTCATCAGCTCCCGCTCCAGGACCTCGTCCGGAGAGGAGAAGGCCCCTTTCATTTCATTGTAGACAACGCCGCTGATGGCCAGTGGGCCGTCCGGCTCCTCCAGCTGATAATGCCAGCCCTCCTGCCGGAAGATTTCCTCCTTCCGGTAAATGTTCGGGTAGAATACCGCATCCAGATACACATGCATCAGGTTCTGGAAATCCTGGTCATTGCAGCTTGCCGCCGGATAACAGGTCTTGTCCGGGTAGGTCATGGCGTTCAGGAAGGTATTTAAAGAACCCTTTACCAGCTCCACAAAGGGATCCTTCAGGGGAAATTCCCGGGAACCGCAAAGCACACTGTGTTCCAGAATATGGGCTACGCCGGTGCTGTTCCTGGGAGGCGTGCGGAAGGCGATATTAAACACCTAGTTTTCATCCTCGTTCTCCAGCAGCATGATCCGTGCGCCGGTCTTTCTGTGCCGGAGCACCGTTCCTCTGGACCGTATATCCGGCAGATCCTCCTCCAGAAGGATCTCATATTTTGTCAGTCTGTCTTTGTTCAGCATAAAGATTTTTCTCCTCTTATTCATTCCGGTGCAGAAAGGCATCCCTCCGCTGAATGTTCCTTCTGCAGCGGCAGCATCTGTTCCTGATCAACAGGTGCCGTCTTTTTTACTTTCATCGAAGGCTGCCGGCCTCCTGGGGGAATTTCAGGGCGAACATCTCTCTGGCTGCTTTTGTGACGGCCTCCAGTTCTGTCCCCATCCCGATCACTTCGGGAAGCTCTATGCCCGTTTCAATGATATCCCGGATCAGCTTGTTCTCCGACTGCTCCTTCTTCATCCCCATAAGCCCCATCAGGTAAGTGTTGTAGGCCTTGTCCGTCTCGCACAGCTGCATATATATCCAGACCATATGGCAGCATTCCCGGTAGAAGGCTTCCTTCTCCATTTCGCTTCCATTCCAGAACCGCTCAAATTCGAGTCTGGAAAGGTGCTTCATGATGTCTTTTTTTATGCTCTTTTTTCCGAAGAGCCTGTTTCCGGCGTTCCTGTTGAATTCCAGGGTCATCCAGAGTCCCAGAAAGCCATCTGCCCTCTCCGGGCCGCCGGAATATCCCTTTTCCCTGTACCGGATTTCCCAGAGCTCCTCACGGATCCGGTTCATTTCCGGATCTTCTCCATTGGCGATGGATTCCTCCAGAAGCTTCTTCCGCTTCATAGGGTCAGCTTCTTTATAATATGCGGCGATGGTCGGTGTATCCATTTACAATCTCCTCTTCTATAAACACATGCACAGGTTTTTTCCGACAGAACCTTATTTCTGAATCCGGTGCAAAAAAACATCCGGCGCCCGTGCAGGCACGGCGCACGTCTGGCGGCTTTATCGATCGGACAGGGGAGAAATGCGCTCCCCTGTCCGATCCGCGATACCGCTCATCTCAGGGCACACCCTTCGATGACCGTTCGCCGCCAGGTGTGCGCTCGTGCAAGCACGGCGCACGTCTGGCGGCTTTATCGCACACAAAAAGGTGCGCCGCTGCGTTGGCGGCACACCTATCATAACACATCTCGGGTAAAATTGGTAGTTCCTTACTTCATGGCTTTTACTCTGTCAAATTCCTCTGTGATCTCTGCTGCCGGAGCGGGGGTCGCAAGACTCACGATCACGATCATCAGAATGCTGAAGAAGAATCCGACTGCCAGAGAATAAAGGCCTGTCGCGCTTCCAAGGGTCTTTCCGCCTACAAGGGGGATATAGTCCCAGAGGATTACCGCGCCGCCGCCGGCTACGATACCGGCCACTGCGCCAGGCAGGTTGGTCCTTCTCCAGAACAGGGACATGAGCACGATGGGACCGAAGGAGGCCCCAAGGCCGGCCCAGGCGTTGGATACCAGGTTCATGACGCTGCTCTCCGGATTCCAGGCAATGATGAAGGCAAGCAGGGCTACCGCCACAACGGTGATACGGCTGATCTGCAGCACCTTATTCTGCTCGGCCTTCTTATTGATAAAGCTGTGATACAGGTCCTCGGAAACAGCGGAAGCCGTGACCAGCAGCTGGGAGTCTGCGGTGGACATGATAGCTGCCAGGATTCCGCAGAGGAAGATTCCTCCGACGAAGGGGATCCCCAGATGGTCGGAGAAAAGTTTTGTGATCAGCTCGATAAACACGCTTTCCGAGGAAGCCTGTCCCTCTGTTCCGAGAATGATGGGCATCAGATAAGCACGGCCGATCACGCCGATGAAGCAGGCTGCTCCAAGAGAAAGGAATACCCAGATGATCGCGATCGTCTTGGATTTTTTCAGCTCCTGGTCGCTCCTGACTGCCATGAACCTTACCAGGATATGCGGCATCCCGCAGTAACCGAAGCCCCAGGCAAGCTGTGAGAAGATCTCCACAAAGGTGTAGGGGCGTTCTCCGTTCATGAAGGGATTCAAAAAGGAAGAGGCGCCGCCGGGAGTCCCGCTCTGGGTGATCAGCTCCGAAAGATTGCCTTCCATCATGGAAAAGGCCACGATGGGAACCGCCAGAAGACCGATCAGCATCAGCATACCCTGGATCAGGTCTGTGGTGCAGACCGCTTTAAAGCCTCCCATCAGGGTATAGCAGAGAATAACGGTGCTGCCAACCACCAGAGCCACATGATAATCCAGTCCGAAAACAGTGTTGAAAAGCTTGCCGCCGGCGGCCAGAGCGGACGCAGTGTAGACCAGGAAGAAAATGACGATCATGATGGAGGATACCAGAAGCAGTATCTTCTTTCTGTCACGATAGCGGTTTTCAAAGAATTCCGGAAGGGTCAGGGAATTGTTGGCCGCAATGGTATACCTTCTGAGCGGTACCGAAACAAAAAGCCAGTTCAGTACCGTTCCGATAAACAAACCTACAGCAATCCAGACCTGTCCTGTTCCCATGGCATAGATAGCGCCGGGAAGGCCCATAAGAAGCCAGCCGCTCATATCCGAAGCCTGGGCGGAAAGCGCCGCTACCCAGGCATTCAGGCCGCGGCCTCCAAGGAAATAATCCTCTGTACTGTTGGTAGATCTCATGTAGAATGCGCCGATGACGATCATCAGAAGAAGATAGACCGCAAAGGCCAATAGAACGATGGTGTTTGTGCTGCTCAAGGGGTGTCCTCCTCTCCCACATGGGCGGAGCCGGTTCTTTCCCGGCTCCATTGTGTTAAAATTTTCATTTTTACACTTTAGCACATTACCGCGTGATGTTCAATAGTTATTTTTATTTTTATACTGTTTCCAGGAAATTCCCTTCAGATATCCGTATCGGATATACCGTAAGAGGCAGTCCTCCCCATACCGGTCCAGAATCCGCAGAAGCCCCTCAAGCTCTTTTTTGGTATGCTTTTCCACAAACCAGAGCTTGTCCCTGCTTTTCAGGAAGTACTCCAGCGGGCAGGCATTGGTGTAGCTGTCTCCCATGTAGATCCGGGAGGCGCTGATCCGGTCTATCGCCATCTCGGCGATGTATTTTTTCGGCATTCTGGCGCCCATGATGACATAGTCCGGATCCAGCGAATAATCTACCCAGTGTTCGAAGTGGTGCCGGTTCCTGCCTTTGTGATGCAGCCAGGCCATAGAGACGCCGGTGGCTTCCCGTTCCGCGTTGTTTGGGCTCCTGTTTCCCTGATAGTACCGGCACCCCACCAGGAACTCTGCCGGGGAATACTTGGAAAGGTCGTGGGTCAGCCCCTGCCAGTACATCCCTGCCCGGAAGCAGTAATTCCTGACCAGGATATGGTGCTTTGTGATAGTCCTGAAATGGTCGATCGCTTTCATTTTCCTTCCTCTCTTCCCAGAAGGATCAGGACAGATCTGGGTCCGCAGAATACATTTTTCTCCTGTACCGGTACCGGCTCAGAAAGAAAGGTCTCCGATTCCATGGTATCCGCTACTTTCCTCCAGCAGACGCCGGACGGGAGGTTCGGCAGGGCAAGCTGCCGGTTCTCCCAGTGGAAATTGCAGGCGATATACAGATATTCTCTGGAGTCTTCCTCCTTATTTTCCGTGCAGGCGTAGGATTCATTGTACATTATCCCGAACATCCTGCTGGTATTGTCATAGCTTACATAATATGCCCGTTCCCCGTGAAGAGAGATATCCGGAGTTCCTTTTGCCAGGTAATCGCTTCCCCGAAGCTCTTCTTTCATGTGCAGTATGGGATGCTCCTTCCGGAAGGCAATGGCCTGACGGACGAAGTTTTCGAAGGCTTCGTTCTTTTTCTCAGACTTCCAGTCTGTCCAGCCTGTGGGATTGTCCTGGCACCAGGCGTTGTTATTGCCCTTCTGGCTGTTGCCGAACTCGTCTCCTCCGTAGATCATGGGGGTCCCCTGGGAAAGCAGGAGCAGAAGCATGGCATTCTTTTTCTGACGTTCCCGTATTTTCAGGATCTGCGCTTTCCGGGTAGGTCCTTCTACGCCGCAGTTCCAGGAATAGTTGTAGGAGCTTCCGTCCTGGTTGTTTTCGCCGTTTTCCTCATTATGCCTGTAATTGTAGGATACCAGGTCCTGCAGTGTGAAACCGTCCTGGGAGGTGATATAATTGACGATGCCGTAGTTTCTGGAATTGTGCCGCATGTGATAGATGGCTTTTCCCACCATCTCTTCATCGCTTTTCAGGAAACGCCGCATATCCTCCAGAAAGCCTCTGTTCACGATGGCGCTGCTTTTGACCTGGGGCGGTTCATTTCCGTAAAAGCCCTGGAAATCGAAATCCTGGGCCATCATTTTCGTTTCTGAAAGAAGACCGTCCTCCAGTGCCATCCGGATGGGGAAGCCGTCGCCCTGGATGTGGAAGCCGTCCACATGATAAAAGAGTTTCCAGAACTGCATGGCAGAAAGGGCATATACCGCATTGGTTCCCTGTGGGAAATAGAACTCCATAATGCATTCCATGCCTTCCCTGTGCAGGGCCTTGATCAGTTCCCGGAATTCATTTTCCGGGGATGTGCCGGCGCAGAAGGATCTTTTCGGAGCGAAATAGTATCCGGAAATATATCCCCAGCAGTTGACCTTGTTCTCTTTGTTCCGCAGGGAAACCATCCCTTCCGGCAGGGTATCCTTTGAAACTTCCTGAAACTCATAACAGGGCATCAGTTCAATGGCATTGACGCCCAGGCCTTTCCAGTAGGGGATCATCTCGACGAGGCCTGCGAAGGTTCCTCTTTTTGATGCTGTCACGGTGTTCATCTGCTTTGTGTAGCCCCGTACCTGAAGCTTGTACAGGATCATATCCTCGTAGGGAATCCGGGGCGGAGTTTCATCTTCCCAGTCGAAATCGTCCGCAGGAAGAAGTCCGCAGCGGAATGCGTGTTCGTCCTTGTTCCAGGGTGTCCCGAACTTTTCCCGTCCGCAGAATACTCTGGCTCTTGGGTCCGGACATACTTTGCCGTTGATCCGGTAATTGTATTCGAAGCTGTCTGCTTCCAGTCCTTCTACACGGACGGAACGGATCCTGCCCTGACGGTATTCCTCTGTCAGCGGGATTTCCTTCATTGGCTTTCTGGCGTTTTTCCTGTACAGGAGGAGGGAAACCTCTGCCTTTTCAGGGGCTTCCATGGTAAAATTGTATCCTCCTTCCAGAAGGTTTATCCCATTCTGCAGGATAAAACCTTTTTTTATCCTTAAATTCTGTCCTCGGTCTGTCATGGGATCCTCCTGTTTTAATCCTTTAAATCCAGTTCTACGGGGCAGTGGTCTGACCCCAGGATCTGTGTGTGGATTTTTGCGTCTACGAGTCTTTCTTTCAGAGAGGGTGATGTCAGGAAATAATCGATCCTCCATCCCGCATTTTTTTCTCTGGCCTTAAAGCGGTAGGACCACCAGGAGTAGATTTCAGCCTGATCGGGGTAAAAATAGCGGAAGGTATCGATAAAACCGGCTTCCAGCACCCTGGAAAAGCATTCGCGTTCTTCGTCTGTGAACCCTGCGTTCATGTGGTTGGTTTTGGGGTTTTTCAGGTCGATCTCTTTGTGTGCGACGTTCATGTCTCCGCAGCAGATCACTGGTTTTGTTTCCTGGAGTTTTAAAAGGTATGCCAGGAAATCTTTTTCCCATATCTGCCGGTATTCCAGTCTTTTCAGGCCTTCCTGGGAGTTGGGGGTATAGACGGTGACGAGATGGAAATCTCTGAAGGAAGCGGTGATGACCCGCCCTTCTTTATCGTGTTCTTCGATTCCCAGGCCGCAGGTTACTTCTTCCGGTTCGGTTCTGGAGAAAAGCGCTGTCCCGGAATAGCCCTTCCGGCTGGCATAGTTCCAGTACATGTGGTACCCCGGCAGTTCTACTTCTACCTGGCCTTTCTGGCATTTTGTTTCCTGCAGGCAGATGACATCAGGATCCAGCGAATTAACGCTCTCCAGGAAGCCTTTGGTCAGGCAGGCTCTTATCCCGTTTACATTCCATGAAACCAATTTCATTTTCTTCTCTTCCTTTTCTGCAGTGGTCATTTTTCCGATCGTATCATGTTTCTTCCAAAAATACTTTGTATATTATAGCACGTTTCAGTACATTAGTGTAAAACATTCTGTGAACATTTCATATCTGGAGGATTTTTTACAGCGGACGGGGAAGAGCTCTGCGGCAGGCGGTTCCGTCCCGGCTGACTGCTCCTGACACCTGGCCTGGGACACGCCTCTTCCGGAACGGGGATACAGGTTTGTCCGCAGCTCCGGGCTCTAGAATGCGGATACTCTAAGCGGCCGGAACACTGGCTCA